>JACMKW010000065.1 GCA_014379885.1 Rhizobacter sp. | reverse complement strand
GCCGAAGTCGGCGTGCCCGGGGGTATCGACGATGTTGACGTGAGTGCCCTTCCATTCCACTGCGCAGTTCTTGGCGAGGATGGTGATGCCGCGTTCCTTTTCGAGGTCGTTGCTGTCCATCACACGCTCGGCGACCTTCTCGTTCTGGCGGAAGGTGCCGCTCTGGCGCAGCAGCTGGTCGACCAGCGTGGTCTTGCCGTGGTCGACGTGGGCGATGATGGCGATGTTGCGGATCTGTCTGGTCATACGTTGCTCTCTGCGGTTTCTGTATTCAGGAGGCCTTGCACCTCGATCGGGCTCAAGAGCCTGGTTGAAATGAGTTCACCGGCGGTGATGTGCCCGCTGCCGAGGAATGCCTTGGGCTGCGGGCCGTAGACGCGCACACGCGGCGCATCAGCCAATGGCAGGCGGCGGCGCACACCGCTCAGGAAGCGCCCAGCCCCTTCGTCGTCGAGGCGCACCAACGGCCAGTCAGCCAGCAGCGTGTCGGCTTGCAGCAGCTTGTCGTCGCGCTCGGCCTCGCCCATCTCGGCAAGTTGCTCCAGCGTGAAGGCACCGTCCAGCGTCAGCGGGCCACTGCCGGTTCGGCGCAGCGCGCTCAGGTGCGCACCGCAGCCCAAGGCTTCGCCGATGTCTTCGGCCAGGGTGCGGATGTAGGTGCCCTTGCTGCAACGCACGGCTATCGTCAGTTGCTCATGCTGCCAGTCGATGATGGCAATGCTGTGAATCGTGATGTGGCGAGCTTCGCGCTCGACCTCGATGCCGGCTCTGGCGTATTCGTAGAGTGCCTTGCCATCGCGTTTGAGCGCGGAATGCATGGGCGGCACCTGTTCGATCGGGCCCGTAAAGCGCTGACAAGCGGCTTCGATCTGCTCGCGGGTGACGTTCACTTCGCGCTGTAACAGCACCTCGCCCTCGGCATCCGCCGTGGTGGTTTTCACGCCGAGTTTCAGGGTCGCGCAGTAGGTTTTGTCAGCGTCGAGACTGATCTGCGAGAACTTGGTGGCCGCCCCAAAACACAGCGGCAGCAAACCGGTTGCCAACGGATCCAGCGTGCCGGTGTGGCCGGCCTTCTCGGCGCGGTACAGGCGCTTGGCTTTCTGCAACGCATCGTTGCTCGACAGGCCGAGTGGCTTGTCAAGCAAGAGCACGCCATGAACGGCGCGCTTCGGGATGCGTGGGCGCAGAGACATCAGGACTGCCGCCGGACCGCCCCAAGGGAGGCTTGCGCCCCCTCGGGGGGCAGGAACGAAGTGACGTGGGGGCTGAACATCATTCAGTCTTCTTTGGCGCGTGTCGAATTGGCTTGCTGGATCAAGGCGCTCAACTCAGCTGCGCGCTCGGTGGTGCGGTCGAACTCGAAATGCAGCGTGGGCACGGTGTGGATCTGGAGGCGCTTGAAGAGCCCGTTGCGCAAGAAGCCAGCCGCTTCGTTCAGCGCCGTCTGGCACTCCTGCACGTCGCCAATCAACAGCGAGAAGAACACCTTGGCATGCGCATAGTCGGGCGTGACCTCCACTGCCTGCAGCGTGATCATGCCGATGCGCGGGTCTTTGAGTTCGCGGATCAGCTCGGCCAGATCGCGTTGGATCTGGTCGGCGACGCGGAAGCCGCGGTTGGGGATGGATCGTTTGTGTCGCATGGGTGTTCGCTCCTTCATGAGCCCTGAAATACAAACCCCGCCGTCTTGTGGAGGGCGGGGTTTGCGTGCCGAGAGCAAATCCGCCTATAGCGTTCGTGCGACCTCTTTCAGTTCGAAGAATTCGAGCTGATCGCCTTCCTTGATGTCGTTGTAGTTCTTCAGCTTGATACCGCACTCGAAGCCCGAAGCCACTTCACGCACGTCGTCTTTCAGGCGACGCACCGATTCGACCTCGCCGGTGTAGACCACCACGTTCTCGCGCAGCAGGCGGAAGCGCGCGTTGCGGCGCACGATGCCTGCGGTGATCATGGAGCCGGCCACTGTGCCGATCTTGGAGGCCACGAACACGGTTCGAATTTCGGCCGTGCCGATGACTTCTTCGCGCTGCTCGGGGGCGAGCATGCCGGTCATCGCTGCCTTCACCTCATCTACAGCGTCATAGATGATGTTGTAGTAGCGCAGATCGACACCGTTGTTCTCGGCCAGCTTGCGCGCACCGGCATCGGCCCGCGTGTTGAAACCGATGATCACCGCCTTGGAGGCAATGGCGAGGTTGATGTCGGACTCGCTGATACCGCCCACGGCCGCATGCACCACCTGAACCTTGACTTCGTCGGTGCTGAGTTTCAGCAGCGATTGAACCAGGGCCTCTTGCGAGCCTTGTACGTCGGCCTTGATGATCAGCGCCAGTGTTTGCGCCTGGCCTTCGCCCATGTTCTCGAACATGTTCTCCAGCTTGGCGGCTTGCTGTTTGGCCAGCTTCACGTCGCGGTACTTGCCTTGGCGGAAGGTGGCAATTTCACGGGCGCGGCGTTCGTCGCTCAGCACCATGAACTCGTCACCGGCTCGCGGCACCTCGGTCAGGCCTTGAATCTCAACCGGCAGCGAAGGGCCGGCTTCGGCACACGCCTTGCCGTTTTCATCGAGCATGGCGCGCACACGGCCATAGCTGGAACCGGCTAGCACCACGTCGCCGCGCTTCAGGGTACCGCTTTGGATCAGCACGGTCGCGACCGGGCCACGGCCCTTGTCCAGCTGGGCTTCAATCACCAGGCCTTTGGCCGGCGCATCCTTGGCTGCCTTCAATTCCAGCACTTCGGCCTGCAGCAGCACCTGTTCGAGCAACTGGTCGATGCCCTGACCGGTCTTGGCCGACACGCCCACGAACGGGGAATCGCCGCCGAAGTCTTCCGGCACCACATGCTCGGCGACCAATTCGGACTTGAGCCGCTCGATGTTCGCTTCGGGCTTGTCGATCTTGTTCATCGCCACGACGATAGGCACGCCCGCCGCCTTGGCATGATGGATGGCTTCCTTGGTCTGCGGCATCACACCGTCGTCCGCCGCCACCACCAGAATGACAATGTCGGTCGCCTTCGCACCACGGGCACGCATGGCGGTAAACGCCGCGTGGCCCGGGGTGTCGAGGAAGGTGATCATGCCGCGCGGCGTGTCGACGTGATACGCGCCGATGTGCTGCGTGATGCCGCCCGCTTCACCCGCAGCCACACGGGCACGGCGGATGTAGTCGAGCAGCGAAGTCTTGCCGTGGTCGACGTGACCCATGACGGTGACGACCGGGGCACGCGAGGTCAGCTCGTATTGAGCTTCAACGGCGGAGTCTTCTTCCAGGAAGGCATCCGGGTCATCCAACTTGGCGGCAAACGCCTTGTGGCCCATTTCCTCAACCAGAATCATCGCGGTCTCTTGGTCAAGCTGCTGGTTGATGGTGACCATCTGGCCCAGCTT
>JACMKW010000607.1 GCA_014379885.1 Rhizobacter sp. | reverse complement strand
CGGCCGGCGGCACATACGCGGCGTCGCTGGCCACGGGGGCGCGGGCAAGGGTCGATTCAAAGTCTTCGAGCGTGGCGCCGGGGCGTAGCGTGCCCAGCGCGCTCGCACCCAGGTGGCCATACCAGGCCTGCAATTGGTTCAGGCCTTCGGCGGTGGCAGGCAGGGCAGCCGCCTCACGCGCAATCAGCAGCGGGAAGTAGCGGCCGACCTTGTCGACGCTGGGCATCATCACGCCCAGCCACCACTTCTCATCGACCACGCCCGGTGCCCAGGCGAAGCGCCAGATGGGGCCGGTGAGGTACACGTCGAGCCAGCGCTCGCCGAGCTGTGCACGGCTTTGCTCCACGCCGCGAGCAAGCCAGGCATCGCAGGCGTCGACAAAGTTCTGTGGCAGGCGGCGGCCGGCGAAGTCACCGAGCATGGGCAGCTTGCCGTACCAGCCGGGCGCTTCGACGCCGGTGCCGGCGAGCAGGTCGAGGAGCGACTGCTCGTTCATGCGTCAGCCCACATGTACCCGATCAGGGCGTGCGGGGGTCGGAGCGGGCCTTCGATGCGCTGAAAGGCGCACCCTGCCCTGAGCCTGTCGAAGGGTCAGGCTGAGCGGGCTTTTAGTGTTCGCTGGCCTTGCCCGCCTCGATCCGCTCAGCCTGAGCCAGAGCGGGTCTCTGGTGTTCGCGGGATTTGCCCGCCTCCGTCCGCTCAGCCTGAGGTATCGAAGGCCCACTCCCAAGCCGGCCGGGCCAGGGGCAGACATCACAGCTTCCCGGGACACGAGAACTGCTCCAGCTCTTGCAAGCGGAACGGGTTGCGCACGCTGCTGGTGGTGACGAGGAAGGTGGCTTTGCGGCCGTCCACGTTGAAGGTGGCTTTCCAGCGCTCCGGGCCGCCAGCCGGCTCGATCTGCTGCTTGTCGAAGATCTTGAACAAGGCCCAGGGCCCGTCGGTCACCAGGCCCGAAGCGCCGCTGGCCGAGACCGGCGTGACCTGCACCCGCACCTGCGAGCTGCCACGCGGGCCGGGCCATTGCACGCTGGCCGGGATTTGCGGGCCGTGCGCGTACTTCACCAGCTGGCCATCCACGTCGAGGATGAACTGCGTGATGGTCGCGTCCATCTCCACCGGCTTGAAGTCGAGCCTCAGGCCCATCTGTGGGCCACCGCGGAAGAACGTGTCGCGGATCATCGCCGCGTGCTGGAACTGCAGCAGCGTGGAGCTGTCGGTGCCCATGCTCGCGCCGTCGACGCTCTTGAACTTCCACGGGCGGGCCGAGGTGTCGACGTAGTTCACCAGGTTCTTTTGGAAGAAGGTGTCGAACAAACCACCGGGTGCAAACACGCGGGCAAAGTCTTCCTGCGTGGCGTCGCGCTGGCTGCTGCGCGCGAACGGGTAGCGCCCGGCAATCGCCTGACGGCAGAACTCACCGATCTCGGAGTTGATGGCATTGCCCAGGTTGCTGCGGGTGATCTCCAGCGCCGCCGAGGTGCCACTCACCGACAAGGTGTTGAGCAGCGAGCGCACCGGCTCGGGCAGGCGCGCGGCCTCGGCCTTCACCTTGTTGGGCACTTCAGAAGGTGGCGGCACGTTGCCGCCCTTCACCGCCGTATCAGCCGCCGTCAGCAGCGTGTAGACCTCGCTGATGAGGGCCACCGTGCCATCGACCGGCGCGGGCAGCTTGCCGTCGGGCGACGACACCATTTGCCGCAGCCCGATGAAGCGGTCGTCGACGATGCTCTCGATGGCTTGGCCCGGTGCCACGGCCGAGGCCGTGCCCTTGTTGCCCAGCAGACGCGACAACTCTTCTCGCGAGCGTTGCAGCGCATCACGCGCCTTGGTCTCAACCTGGCCGACCACGTCTTTGTTGCTGCGCAAGGTGGTCTCACGCGACATGGCCTTGAGCAGTGGCACCAGCGGGTTGTCGGGGGCCGACAGCACACGCGCCATCTGCACGGCCTGCGCGAGGTTGGAGGTCTTCACCATCTTGATGTCGGCGATGAACGTTTCCCACACCTTGGCGTATTCGCTCAGGAAGAGGCGGCGCACTTCGTCGTTGAGCTGGAGCTTGATGTCCAGGTCTTTCAACGCGTTCTGGCGCTTGCTGTCGTTCACGCCCAGCACCCAGCCTTCTTCTTCCGCCAGTTGACCCGACACACGCTCTACCTCGCGCTGAAAGCCCTTGTGGTAACCCTCATTGGTGAAGAGCCCCGGCACGCCCTTGGTCAGCGGCTCGCCGCTGGCACGGGTGAACACCAACGCGGCACCCGGGCCTGCAGCCTTGGCGACGGTGAAGTCAGGGAACTCTGCCCCCACACCCTGGCGCTTGAGCCGGCGGAAGATCCGCTCGGTGAGCGGTGTGGCCACCAGGCGTGTGCGCGTTTGCGCGACGAGCGTCTTGTCTTCAGGCAAAGGCGACACCACTGCGCCTTCGGCCAGCAGAGCATCAAGATGCGATTCGAGCCCGGTGCGTTGCTCGGTGGTCACCGAACGCGGCAACGAGTTTTCCCAATCAGCCATCACGTAGAGCTTCAGGGCCGCAGGGTCGAAACGCTCGGGGTCGTAGAGCATCACGTAGGCCTTGAGCGCCTCGTACTGCAGCTCGGGGTTGTCGGTGCCGTTCTTGAGCTGCTCTTCGATGCCGAGTGCGATGCGTGGCAACACGGCGTCGATCAGCATGCGGCGGTACGCCTGCTTGGAGGCCGCGTCGAGCTTCTTTCCCTGGTAGAGGCCGAAGCCCAGCGACAGAGGCACCGAGTCACCGATGCTGGCGCGTGCGAGGTCGCGTGTGGCTTCGAGCGCGGGCAGCAGCACGAGCACATCGGGCGAGTTGCGGTTCGGCGTGGCCTGCACCAGCTTCTTCACTTCTTCGGCGGCCGCGCCCACCTTGTCAACGTAACGCTGGTTGCCCACATAGCTCACGCCCCAGACCGCAAGCGTGAGCACCGCGAACACGCCCACCAGGGCATACGCGCCCAAGGCAAACATGCCTCGGCGGCGTTCCCATTTCACGTCGGTGCCCGCCAGCCCGCTTTCGGCGAACACCACTTCCTTCAGCAAGCGCGATAGAAAGTAGCTCTTGCCGCTGGACTGGTTGGGCGGCACCACCGTGCGCTCCAGCTTGTAGGTGCGCGCAATGCGGCCCAGCATGCGGTCGATGGGCGTGCCTTCTTGGGTGCCGCTCACGAAGTACACACCGCGCAGCAGCGGGTGGGCTTCGAACTGAGAGGGCGAGAACACCTGCTCCAGGTGGTCTTTCAGCACACCGCGTAACGCGTCGAACTGCTGCGGGAAACCGTAGATGCGGGCCCGGCGCCCGGCATCGCGCTCCAGTTGCAGCTTGCCGACCAGGCCATCGGTGAGGCGCTTTTCCAACGCGTCGAATTCAGGCCCGAAGGCACCCAGGTCGGTGTGCTTTTGCTTGTCGAGCTTGAAGGTAAAGCCCCAGGGCGCCGCGCGTGTGTCTTTGTCGACATCACCCAGCGTTTCCATGAAACCGGCCAGCAGGTCGCACTTGGTGACCAGCAGGTAGATGGGGAAGCGCATGCCCAGGTGCTGATGCAGCTCTTGCAGCCGCTGGCGCACGGTGGCGGCATGCAAGTTGCGCTCAGCGGCGCTTTGCGTGAGCAGGTCGGTCACCGACACGGTCACCAGCACGCCGTTCAGTGGCTGGCGCGGGCGGCTGCGCTTGAGCAGGTTCAGGAACCCTTCCCAGGCCTTGCTGTCGGTGCTCTTGTTGCTGTCTTGCGTGGTGTAGCGGCCAGCAGTGTCGATGAGCACGGCCTGGTCGGTGAACCACCAGTCGCAGTTGCGGGTGCCGCCCACACCACGCACCGAGTGTTCGCCCGAGGCACCGGCGAGCGGAAAGTTGAGGCCGGAGTTGACGAGCGCGGTTGTCTTGCCCGACCCCGGCGCGCCGATGATCACGTACCACGGCAGCTCGTAGAGATAACGTTTGCCCACGCGCGAAGAAAGCCCGCTCCACAAGCCCGAAATGCCGCTCTTCGGTTGCTCGAACTGCGCGGTCTTGAGCGTTTCCAGTGCTTTCGAGAAACGCTCGTTGAGCGTCTTGATCTCGCCGTCGGCCGGGTCGTGGGCGGCCGCCGGTGCGAGCAGTTGGTTGACGACCTTGTCGTTTCTCTTGCGCGAGGCAAACATCTTCCACACATTGCGCAGCACGATCAGCAGAACGATCAGGCCGATGAACACCAGCCGCGACGTCACGCCATCGAGCGGGCGCCAGTTGCCGATGGCCACCAGCGGGCCCACGACCCAGATCACCAGTGACAGGGCCAGCAGGCCCAACACCAGCAGCACCCAGGGGCTGAAGATGATGCCGAGGATCTTCTTGATCATGACCCGGCTCCGCGTGTGACGAACAAGGTGATCTCCACGCGCCGGTTCAGCGCTCGGTTGGCAGGGGTGTCGTTGGTGGCCACGGGTTCACCGTCGGCCCGGCCTTCGGCGCGCACACGCTCGGCCGGCAGACCGTTGCTGACCAGGATCTCGCGCACGGTCTTGGCCCGCTCTTCCGACAAATGCCAGTTCGACGGGAAGCTGGCAGTGCGAATGCGCACGTTGTCGGTGTGGCCGGTGACGGCAATGCCGCCAGGCACTTGCTTCAGCGCTTCTGCGATGCGCTTCATCAGCGCCTCGCGCTCGGCAGTGAGCGATGCGCTGGCGGGTGCGAAGAGGCCGTCGCCTCTGATGATGATGACGCTGCGATCCACTTCGTCGCGCACCGCCACCTGCTCGGCCTTGATGTCGGCCACCAGGAATTGCGCCAGGCGTGGTTTGGCGGCAGGCTGTTTGACGGGCGGTGATGGCGGCGAGAGACGCAACTCCTGAATGCGGCCGAACACCGGGTCGGAGTCAGCACTCAAACGAAACGCGAGCAAGCTGTAGATCGCCACCAGCAGCAGCGCCACGAGGGCGCCCGTCACCCACAGTGGCAGCCAGGTAAGCATGGAGCGGCGCGAAGGTTTTTCGCCGAGCCAGTTTTGTGCGAGCGCCGGTGCATGAGCGCCGCGCTCTTTTTGCAAGATCTGCGCAAGCCGCTCGCGAACCGCTTCGAGCTGCGCCTTGCCACCATCGATCACGCGGTAGCGGCCCTGGAAGTCGAGGCACAGCACGGCGTAGATGAGCTCCAGCAGGTCGCGGTTGGCGGCCGGGTTCTCGGCCAGCTTGGCCATCAGCTGGAAGACTTTTTCACCACCGCCGGTTTCGTTGTGGAACATCGCCAGCAGGCTGTGGCGGCCCCACTGGCCCGAAGCACCCCAGGGCATGGCGGCAGCCACTTCGTCGAGCAAGGTGCACAAGATATAGCGCGCGGCCAGCACCCGTTCGGGCGCCATGCCCTTGGCGCGTGCAGCGGCTTCGAATTCGCGCACACCTTGGGCAATGGATTCGCGCAGGGCAGCCGGATCGGGCAGGTGGGCGGTGGCGCGAATTTGCGGCACCAGGGCGAGCAAGGGGTTGGCCAAGGCGACCAAGGGGTTGAGCCCACTGTCGCTCGGGCCGATGTCGGCGGCAACGTCAGCGCCTGATGCCTGGCCCATGCGGGAAGCCGGTGTGGGCGCTGCAGCCGCGGCCCGGCCACCCGGCGTGGGCATGATGAAGGTGCGACCGGTGTCGATGTCGGCAAACGGGTCGTCTGGGTTCGAGGTGCTCATCGCTTGATTGCTCTAGTTCAGCGCCCGCGCGTCACCGTCCGTTCGGGCTGAGGTTGTATTTCCGACCACCCTGAGGTATCGAAGGGAGCCATGCGCTGCCCTTCGATACCTCAGGGCGAACGGTGGCGGTTGCACGGAGACGCCTTATTTCCGAATCGCCCACAACTCCAGCTCCAGCCCGGGGAAGTCTCCCGAGATGTGCATGGCGATGTTGCCGTTCTGCTCGATCGGTTTCCACAGCTCACCACCGCGGTCGAGCTCGAAATAGAAGTAACCGGCATGGAAGGGCAACTGGCGCGGCGCGACCGGCAACGAGCGCAGGCCGATGCCTGGCAACTGCAAGTTGACGAGGTCGCGCAGCTTCTCTGGCGGGCCGATCTTGGTTTGCGCCGGGAAACGCTGGCGCAGTTGTTCGCCCGGCACTTGTGCGTTGACAGCCAGCACGAAGGTGCCTGAGCGCGCGAGCTCCATGTCGGTGACCACAGCCGTGCGCACACCATGGTTGCGGTCGACCAGCGCGATCTGCATTGCGTTTTGTTCCAGCACCGCGGTCCGCATGCCGCGCAGCTAATCGAACACCGGCGTGATGGGGCGCGCCAGGTCGTCGTGGCGATAGGGTGGGAATTCGGGCGGGCGGCGCGCGGTGCTGGAAAGCGTGGCCAGGTCACCGGCCAGGCGCAGGCAGTCGCCATGCAGCTCGCGCGGGTGGGCGTTGGGCGTGGCGGCGTGCTGGCTGAAGACAGGCTCGTTGCGGTTGAGCGTTTGCAGCATCAAGAAATCAGCCAACTCCGAGACCCCATGGCTCAGCTGGCCCATGCGGCCGGCCAGCGCTTGCGCACGTTGCAAGATCAAACCGTGCAGCAGCGACGCACTGGCCGAGAGTTGCGCCGTGGCCTCAATGGCCACCTGTGGCGCGACGTAGCTGCGCTCCAGCGTCACCTGCCCATCGCTGCGGCGTTCGGCCACCAGGGCCACACCGAGCAGCGCATAGGCTTCGCTCGCTTCCTTGGCGCGCACCAGGCGCATGCGCAGCCGGCCAGTCTGGATGGTGGTGGGCTCGTCAGCCGAATCGGTGTTGTCGCGCACGTCTTCTTCAACGGCGCCGTAGCGGGCCAGCTCGCCGGCCTCACCCGTGCCAAAGTCAACCTCGTTCAGGCCTTCACGCTGCAGCGGCAACGCGAGGTAGATGATTTCGCCCTTTACGTCGGCCGACACATCCAGCGGCGCAGGCAGCGGGTCGAGTTGCGGCATGCTGAACGGCGTGCCGTCGGGCAACAGGCCGCTCGCACGCGAGATGGCCAGCTTGCCGAGTGCGAGCAAACCTTCATCGAGTTCCAGATCGGTGAAGCCCCAGGCAAATGGCGAGATGCAGCGCGCACGTGCATCGACCAGACGCTCCAGGTAGCGGGTTTCCTGCTGGAAATGATGGGGCTGCAAGAACATGCCCGAAGACCACACGACTTTGGCGCGCCAGCTCATGTTGTTGTGCTTGAGGTTGAAGTGATGATCAGTACTGAGCGCCGTGTCAAGGCTTGGGCGACGTGCGCTTGGCCTGCACCGTGATGTCGCTCAAATCGATGCTCACCACGTTTTTCTTGCCCGCGGCCACCGGCACCACGGCGCGCCAGCGGGCGCGCTCCAGTTCGCGAAAGGCCACCATCACACCAACGAACTTGGTGTCGGGCGAGAGCGGCTTGACCAGCGGTTTGGTTTCACCCGGGCGCAGCACGAACTCTTCGCGGCTGATCAGCTCGGGGCCGAGCGTGGCCTGCTCTTTTTCGAACAGCGAGACAAAGTCGGCCTGCTCGAACAATGTGAGCGCCTTCAACTCGAAGATGCGCACCACCACCGGCGACGGGCGTTTGCGCGCATCGGGGTTGACTTGGGCGGAGGCCACCACGGTTGCATTGAGCACCGCCGGGCCGCCGAACATGGAGCAGCCTGGCAAGGCAGCTGCGGCCAGCAGGCCGGCGACCAGCAGAAGGCGGCGAGAGAAACACGACGGATTGGAATTCGATTGCATGGATTTCTGATGCCTTTGAGTCGGCCCACATCCATGCGCGTTTCCGTTCGCACTGAGGTATCGAAGTGCAGCGCAGGGCTCCCTTCGATACCTCAGGGCGGTCGGAACACAACATCAGCCTGAACGGACTGAGGCGGGGCCATCGGCAGAATACCGGCGTCACCTCTGCGCGCGGCGTGACTAAGGTAATCCAGGCGCAGCCCTCATTCCCGCGAAGGCGGGAATGAGGGCGCGATGGGTGGGTTGACGAAGGTCAGTTGGAGTGCACGCGCCACAGGCATAGGCTTGACGCATGAAACTGCTGCCCTCCTTGGTGTTTGCCCTTGCCACAGCTGCGGCGCTCCTCGGCTGCGCCTCGAAGCAGCCCACGCCGGCAAGCCTGCCAGCCCAGCCCGCTGCCGGCTCCACAGCTGCCAACACGGTCAACGAGAGGCTCGCCAACACGCCGCCCGCCCAACCCAGTGCCAAGCTGCCGAGCGAGGTGCGCACCCGCAATGCCATGTTCAAGCTCGCGTCTTACGACGACCTGCCTGGTTGGCAGCAAGACGACATGCGCGCCAGCTGGGGCGCGTTTCGCAACTCGTGCGACGTGCTGCAAAAGCGCGAAGACTGGCGCGAGATCTGTGCCGCCAGCAAGACCGTGCCGCCCAACACGCGTGCCATGCGCAGCTTCTTCGAGACCCGCTTCACCTTGCTGCGCATCTTGAACACCGACGCCACCCGCGAAGGCGACGTCACCGGCTACTTCGAACCCCTGCTCGAGGGCCAGGCGCAGCGCGATGCCGAATTCAACACTCCGGTGATGGGCGTGCCGCGTGACCTGTTCACCATCGACTGGTCACGCGTGCCCAAGGCACAGCGGCGCTCGGTGATTCGTGTCAAGCCCGAGGGCAACTTGTTGACCGTGGCCGCTACCGGCGACTCAGCCAGCTATGCGCTCGACCTGCGCCGCTTCGATCTCGACGACCGCGACCGCCGCCTGCGCTTGCGCCTGGTCGGCGACGCCGGCAGCCCTGCCG
>JACMKW010000606.1 GCA_014379885.1 Rhizobacter sp. | reverse complement strand
GATGTCCACGCTCAGGTTGCCTTCACCGGTGAGGGTGTTGGGCACCTGGAAGGCGACCCGAGGCTTCATCGACTTCATGCGGCTGTCGAAGTTGTCGACATCGAATTCCAGCAGCTTGCGCTCGGCCACCGGTGGCAGCGGCTCGGAAGGCTTGCCCGACAGGTCGGAGAGCACGCCCATCACGAAGGGCAGCTGCACCTTCTTCTCGGCGCCGTAGAGCTCGACGTCGTATTCGATCTGGACGCGCGGTGCACGGTTGCGGGCGATGAATTTCTGACTGCTGGTGGCCATGGAAAAGCTCCTTCGGGCTGGGGTTCAAAGTGTTTGTTCGTGCGGGGCATGTCGAAAGTGCCTGCACTGCGGTGCACGCTGGCTTTGACGGGCTCAGCCCGAACGGAGTTTTATTCAGTTTTCGTTTGCGTTGCCGGCGATGTTTTCGATCTGGTCGATGCCGGCAGGCGCCAGGTCTCTGATGATTTCGAGAAAGCTCTTGCCCATCAGCCGCTGCGCGCGGCGGATCAGCAAAGGGGCAGGGTTGGTGGGCTCGTTGCGCTCCAGCCATTCGCAGGCGCGGTCCAGGGTACGGGCCACGTCTTCACGAGTTTGCAGCGAGCCGGGGGCAGCGCGCGACACCAAGCCCGATGCGCTGGGCGAAGCACCGTCGTCGGCCGATGGCTCCGAAGCCGCGCCGCCGTCGGCCTGGTTGGCCACGTTGTTGAGGGTGTGAGCCAACACGCGAAGGGGGCGCAGTTCGGGGCCTTGGGAGGCGCCCACCTTGTCGCCCAGCAAGGCTTCAATGCGCACCACTTCTGTGTGAATCAGCTTCATGGCAGCCACCGTGCCGGCGGACTGGGCTTCGGCCGCTTTCACGCCCTGCAGCACGCCGTCGAGCGTGGGCACGGGCTCGTCGGCGCGCGGGTCGGCCTTGCCGGCGGCCAACTCAATCTGGCGCACGGTGAGAGCAGGGCGGCTCGTGCCGATCACGGCGGAGCGCAGGTCGGCCAGGCCGCCGTCACTGTCGACCAGCGGGGCCAGCGCATTCAGGCGCATGGTCGCGTCGTTGTTGTCGTCGGCGTCGAGCTTGGGGTACACATGGTCCCAATGGCGCTCCAACAGGCCGGCAATCAGCGACAGCGCGCTGGCATAGGCCTGCACACCTTGCAGCCGGGCACCTGCACGGGCCAGCAGCACGGCCACACGCAGGTCGCGGGTGCGGCCGGCGAGGGCGGCGGCTTGTTCTTGCACCACACGCCAGTCGGGCTCGGTGGCGGCGATCACGGTGTCGCCGAACTGCTGCTCGGGCTTGCCGCGGGCGGCTTCTTCGAGCGCCAGGAAGGCCGGGTCGTATTCCAGGTCGGCACCACAGGGGGCGCCATCGTCGGGCGAGCCGAGCGAGGCCAGCAGGTCTTCGACGGGGAGTGCTTTCATGGGTTGCGGTGGCTGGGTTGAATCACGATGGGTTGGACTTTATGAAGTGGACGGCTTGCTTACATCAGCCGAAAGTCATTTGGCCCATCCCCTAGAACGCCGAGCACGAACCACCATCCGTCACGTTCAGGCAGCCCGAGAGCTGCGGCTGGTTGCGCACCTTGCCCCACTCGGAGGCCAGCGGGTCGCTTTGTTTGTCGTCGGCCAGGCTGCCACGGATCACCGAGGCGGCGGTGCAGATGTAGGGCTGGTCGAGGTTGCGACCATAAACATCAGACGCCATTTCTGCCTTGAACGCTGCTTGCAGCATGTGGCGCGTGATGCCTGGCTGCAGGCTCAGCGTGGAAGGCAGGAAGGTCAGGTTGTAGCCCAGTGGGGAGCGCAGGCTGCCTTGGCCGATGGCATAGGTGGTGGCCCCGGTGGGCGTGGTACCCAGCGTGCCGGCCAGCGCCACACCCGGGGTGTCGCCATTGAGCAGGCCGGTGGTGGTGAAGGTGAGCGTGGGGAGTGCCAGGTCGAGGTAGCCGGTGGTCGGGTTGGCCGCCACGGTGATCGTGGGCTGGGTCGGGTGGAGCAACTGGTTGCCGGCGGTCGGTATCGCGATGCTGGAGACGCTGCAGGTGGTGGTGTCGCCGAACACGCAGCCGTAGAGGTTGGTTGCTGGCCCG
The DNA here is from genome assembly GCA_014379885.1 of Rhizobacter sp. The sequence goes on along the minus strand of JACMKW010000606.1, from coordinate 3,775 downwards.
GCGAAGGGCGCGTTGACGACCGTGGGCGCCCAGACGCGCCAGCGGCCCGCCGCGCCGGTGCTGAGCGCTGCGCCGGTGGCGAACGTCACGCTGCCCGGTGACACGATGTTGAGTTGCGAGGCACCGGTACCTGCCATGCTGATCGAGCGGTTGATGAACACATTGGCTGCCGACTGCAGCAAGGCGGTGTTGCCGCCCACGCTGCCGGCAATGGCCAGCGGCGTGAAGCTGCCGGTCGTGGCGTTGAAGCCTTGGGCGGTGACGGCATCGACTGTCAAGTCGCCGGCAGTGAAGAGGCTCAGCGTCGCAGGTGGGTCAAAGGCCACCCGGCCGAACAGGTTGCCGGTGTTGCTGAGGTTGAAGTTGCTCGCGCCGCCGCCTTCGAGCGCCAGGTTCTGCACCGTCAGGGCGCCGCTCTGCGTGATGTTGCCGGCAGACATCAGCGCGAGGCTGCCGATGGTGTTGCCGCCACCCAGCGTGATGCCGGCCGATCCGGTGCCCTGGTTTTGCAGGGTGAGCGACGCGGTGCCGTGGGTGGTGAGCACATTGCTTTCCAGTGTGATGAGCCCGGTGTGGGCGCTCGAACCCACCACCACGCCTTGGCCGCCGGAAATGCCGCCGCCATTGCCATTGGGCACACGCAGCCAGTTCCGGTCCACCAGGAAGCGCACCCCCGTTGGAGCGCCCGTGGGCGTACCGATCCAGATCGCCTCCGTGGTCAGTTCGGTGATGGCGCCGGTGTTGCTCACACCCAGCGGGCGCAGGTTCACGCCGCTGCTGCTGGCGATGTTGGGGGCAACGCTGCTGGCACCCAGGTCGATGGCGCCGCGTGCCGCGTCGCTCATGCCGCCGATCACCACGCTGGCGCCGGTGGCTGCGTTGCCTGCGGCCAGCGCGTTGGAGCTGATGATCAGCGTGCCCGTGCTGAAAGTCGACGCGATGCCCTGGCCGAACGGGGCGCCGGCGGATTGGCCCGCGAGCGTGATGCGGCCGGTTGAGGCGGCATCGGCCGAGATGCGCAGGTCACCCACGCGCAGGCCGGTGGCGTTGCCGCTGGTGCTGAGGCCAGCATCGTCGCCACGGCCTGCCAGCGTGAGCGAGCCGGTGCCGAGCTGCACGGACACGATGCCGGTGTCCACACCGATCAACGGGGCCGTGGTGGTGTCAACGCGTGTGGTGATGCCGCGCACATCGATGGTGCCTGTGGTGGTGGTGATCGTGGTGCCGCCCAGCGAGACCGCTGTGCCATGGCTGGCGCGGCCTTCGACGCTCAGGTTGCCCACGATCAGGTTGGAGCCCAGGTTCACCGCCGGCAGCGCACCTGGTAGCGCGGCGGCCTGGCCGCGCACCACGAGGTCGCCACGCAGGCCGGGGGTGGTGAGGCTGCGTGTGTCAATGGTGGATCGGTTGATGTCGACCGCTGCGTTCTGTGCGTCGCCGCGCGCAAACCCGGTGCTGGGGGTGGTGCCACCGCTCAGCGTGAGGTTGCCGCCCCCCGTCTGAATGGTGCTGCCGATGACGCCGATGTTGCCTGTGCCGTTGCCGTCGATGTCGGCATAAAGGTTCACGTTTACCGGCCCGGCAGCGCTGGCGTCGATGGTGGCGCCGTTGACCACGATGTTGTTGTTGGCGCGCAGCGTGAGGCTGGTGGTTGCCGTGCCGGCGGTGCGGGTGATGGTGGTACCGGCCGCGATGGTGATGTTGCCGGCCGCGGTGCCGGCGCCACCGGCTTCAGTGGAGATATCGACGTTGGTGCCTGCGTTGAGTGCCGCCGACAGGTCGCTCGCCTGCACGTTGGCGCCGGGCCCGGTGGGGTTGAAGGCGCCGTTCACGGCCACCGGTGCACCGCTGGAGATGGTCACGTCGAAGGGGTCTAGCGTCCAGTTGCCCGCCTGCCCGCCGGCTGCGCGTGCGCGGGCGTCCACGGTGGCGCTGCGTGTGACGCCGGTGGCCGCGTTGGTCAGGCTGGTGTTCAGTGCAATGCCTGAGGTTTCGATGTTGCCGCCGTTGCCACCTTGGGTGCCGCCACGGCTTTGCAGGGTGCCGTAGACCTCGGTCACGCCGTAGTCGACACGCGCCACCGGGGTGGTGCTGATGGGGTTGACGTACATGGCGCGCACGGCAATCGTGCCGCCATTGCCGGTTTGGGTGGCGTCGGTTGACAAGGTGGTGCGCTCTTCAATCTGGATGGCGCGGGTGTTCTCGTCACCCACCACGATGCGCCCGCCGCCGGCACTGCCTTCGGCCAGCACCCGCGGGCTGGCCACGTCGCCACGCTGCAAGGTGATGCTGCCGCCCAGCAGCGTGACACTGCCGCCGGTGCCGGCAGGGCCTGTGCTTGATGAGCTGATGACCGCAGCTTCGCGCGCAACGACGCTGCCGTTCGCGCCGCCATCGATGTGCACGCTGCCGGCATTGCCAACCGACGAATCGGTGCTCACCACACCGGCCACTGTGATGGTGTCGCCGCGCGAGCCTTTCTCATTGGGCTGCCCGCCGATCACGATGCTGCCGCCGCTGGCCAGTGTTTGCGAATTGAGGCCAAGCGCCACACCACCCGTGCGTACTTCGCTGGGCTGCACGGTCGAAACCTCCACATAACCGCTGTTGCCCACTGGCAGCAGTGTGGCGGCCGAGCCGGTGCTGAGATTGACGTGGCCACCGGGCGCCGAAATGGCGCCGTTCTGCACCACCTGGTCGTGGCTGATGAGCACGATGGAGCCGCCCTCGGTGACCTGGATCTGTGGGCGGCGCGGGTCGTCGGCCGCCATGACCTCGATGCCGGTGCCGTTGCCAGTGCCCGCCTGGTTCAACCGCACCTCGTTGCCGCGCATCAGGCCGTCGTAGTTGTTGGCCGTCATGCTGTTGTCGAGGTCAAGGCTGGTGGCCACCAGCGAGCCCACGTTCACCTGTGCGCCAGGCCCGAACACCACACCGCTCGGGTTGACGAGGAACACCTTGCCGTTGGCCGACAACGAGCCGTAGATTTCGCTTGCACTCGGGCCGCTGGTGCCAGTGCCCATGACGCGGTTGACCAGCACGCTTTGTGCATTGGGCTGCACGATGTTCACACGCGCGGCCGAGCCGATGCTGAAGCTCGACCACTCCACCAAGCCGCGGTTGTTGGCGCTGGTGGTTTGTGTGACGGTGAGCGCATTGCCGCTCGGGGCGCCGACTCGGGCGTTGATGAGCGCGCCGCCCGGGCGCAACACCGGAAGCTGCGTGCTCACGGGCTGGGCAAAACTTTCACCGGCACCGAGCGCGAGCAGTACGGCCAGGGCGATGGGGGTGTGCTGGAGTGAGAGAACGCGCATGGCGGCTCCTAGGGGTATCTGGGTTCAGGTTCTAGAACGAATGCTGGATCTGCACGAGCAGGCGCGCCTTGGGGTTGTCTTCTTCAGACTGCACCCGCTCCTGGCCTCTGAACCCCAGGCTGGCTTTCAGCGTGAAAAGCTCGGGGTTGGTGTATTGCACCCCGAGGCCGAAGCCGTGGATGGTGCGGGTGTTGTCGCCAGGCTGTGTAGGCGTCTTGCTGAGGCGGCCATGGCCCCAGTCGTAGAAGGCATACGAACTCCACTGCGGGTTGACCCAGTAGCGCAGCTCGGTGTTGACCAGCGCACCGAGGTCGCTGGAGCCTTCGGCGGCAGGGTAGGCGCGCACACCCTTGTCACCGCCGAGGGTGAACTTCTCTGCGTTGTCGAGGTTCTTGTTGGCCCACTGGCCGGCTGCACCCACAAACAGCGAGAAGGTGCGCGTGAGCGCCTGCAGGCGCGTG
>JACMKW010000605.1 GCA_014379885.1 Rhizobacter sp. | reverse complement strand
GCCTGGGCAGCGCCGGCCATCAGCAAGGCGGTGGCAGCCAGGGTGTGCACGAGAGTTTGCATGGTGGGTTTGCTCCGGGAAAAGTGCTTCAGCAGGGGGATGTAGCGAATCGTATCAGGAATGATTCGCATTACCTAAATTTCCCAATTCGCACTACCCAACTCGCATTGCCTCATTTGGTTGTCGGCCACCCTGGCCCGGGCCTGGCCCGAGATTTGCGCGACACTGCCGCGATGCTCACCATCAACAAGCTCATTTCCCACGGCCACGGTCTCGCGCCAGCCCTGCTCAAACGCGCCGCCACGGTGGTGCTCGACTGGGACACGCGTCAGAAAAGCCGCTTCGACACCGAAGACTCACAAGGCCGCACGCTCGGCGTGTTCTTGCCGCGCGGCACTGCGGTGCGCGGGGGTGATGTACTGGTCGCTGAAGACGGCTCGCTGGTGAAGGTGATTGCCACGCCGCAGCCGGTGCTGGTGGTGCGCACCTGCACCGAGCACGGCACACCGCTCGACCTGCTGCGCGCCGCCTACCACCTGGGCAACCGCCACGTGCAGCTCGAAGTACAGCCCGACCACCTGCACCTGGAGCCCGACCACGTGCTGGCCGACATGCTGCGTCAGATGCACCTGATCGTGACCGAGGAGCTGGCGCCGTTTGAGCCGGAAGGCGGTGCGTACTCGGCGGGCGGCCATGCGCACCATGACCACGACCATGGGCGTGCTCATGGGCATGAACACAAGCAAGAGCCGAAACAAGAACACACGCATGAGCAAGACCACGTGCACGGCCCCGGCTGCAACCACGACCACTGACCCCCTACTCCGTTCGGGCTGAGCCTGTCGAAGCCCTTCGACAAGCTCAGGACGAAAGGTGACGCAGAAGCACATGCCCCGCATTCGTCTCCGATCCGAAGCCCTCTCCGCCAGTTCGCTGCTGCAACTGATGTGGCTCGCCTCGCCCGCCCTGCCGGTGGGTGGCTTCAGCTATTCGGAAGCGTTGGAGGCGGCGGTCGAAGCCGGCCTCGTCACCACCGAAGCACAGACCGCCACCTGGCTGCTCGACCAGCTGCACCTGGGCTTGGCGCGCGGCGAACTGGCCGTCGCCAGCAAGGCCTTCAAAGCTTGGCAGCGCAATGACATCCCCAGCATCGTCGAGCTGAACGCCTGGGTTACCACCACGCGCGAAGCCAGCGAGATGCGCTTGCAAACCGAACAGATGGGCCGCTCGCTGGTGGAGTGGCTGAAGAACCGCGGGGTCAGGGATGAACGTGTCACAACACTCGGCACCTTGAAGCCCGCCCCCACCTGGCCAGTGGCCTTTGCGCTGGCGGCCGTGCAGACCGGTGCCCCCTGGCGCGAAGGCCTGCTGAGCCTCGCCTTCAGCTGGGCCGAGAACATGATGCAGGCCGCGCTGAAGGCCGTGCCACTCGGCCAAAGCGCAGGGCAGCGTGTGCTGTCGCAATTGAGCGCCGCCATTCCGGGCGCAGTCGACCACGCGATGAAATTGATGGACAGCGAGCGCCAGGCCTTCACGCCCATGCTGGCGATTCTTTCGGCCCAACACGAAACCCAATACTCGAGGCTCTTCCGATCATGACCAATGCACTGCACAACATTCCCGGCCGCAGCAAAAAGCTGCCGCCCCTGCGGGTGGGCGTGGGAGGCCCGGTCGGCTCGGGCAAGACCACGCTGGTCGAGATGCTGTGCAAACACATGCGCGCGCAATACGACCTGGTGGTCGTCACCAACGACATCTACACCAAGGAAGACCAGCGCCTGCTCACCGTGGCCGGTGCACTGGAGGCCGAACGCATCATGGGTGTGGAGACCGGCGGCTGCCCGCACACCGCCATCCGTGAAGACGCGTCCATCAACCTCGAAGCGGTGGACCGCATGCTGGAGAAGTTTCCCAACGCGGACATCGTGTTCATCGAGTCGGGTGG
>JACMKW010000604.1 GCA_014379885.1 Rhizobacter sp. | reverse complement strand
GTGGCTTGAATTCGGCAAAGCCGGCGTCTGACAGCGCAATGAACCACTCCACCTCTACCTGCACGCGCCGATGCATCAGCCCGAACTCGGACAACAGTGCACGCAGTGGCGCCACCTTGGGGGCATAGCGGCCGTCGAGCGGCGAAAGGGCGGTGAGGGCAGACAGGTTCATGGGGGGCCAAGGTCACGAGAGAACAACGGCCGCAATTTTAGAGGCCCGGGCGACCCCCGGCCTTGCACGGCCGGCGTGATATTTCGGCTTGCCGCGCGCCGCGTTGTCAGGTGCCGCGCGGGTGGCGTGCCAACACGGCACGGGCCTCGCGCGCCAGCGCGTCTTCGGGGTGCGCCAGCATCAGCGCTTTCAACTGCGCCAGCCCCTCTTGCTGTTGACCTGCGGCCATCAGCGCCTGGCCGTGCAACCACCTGAACAGCGGCGTGGCCGTGTCGGCCGGGCGGCGGGTACCAAAATCGGTGAGCAGCTTCAGCGCCAGCGCTGGCTGGCCGGTTTTCAGCGCCTGCTTGGTGAGCGGCACCACGGCCGCGGTGCCGGGGTCGAAATCGGCTGAGGCTTGCATGGCGGCGGCGTAGCGTGCCAAGGCCTCGTCAACCCTGCGCTCGCTCAGCAGCTGCTTGATCTCGCTGGCTTCGCGCATCGGAGCAGGGCGGCGTGACGCTGCGGGGCCTGCGCCCGGGAGTTCGGGGCCGGAAGCCGGGCTGCGTTGTGCTGCCGCCGGCCCGCCCAGTGTCAACAGCATGTGAAACACCGCCCACAGCAGCACGACCGAAAGCAACGGCAAGAAGGGCGAAAGGAGCATCACGGTGACCAGCACACCAACCAACGCACTGCGGTCGGCGTTGGCCTGTGCGTTGATCTGCGTTCCGATGTACATCGCCAGCAGCTGCGCGCCAAGCCACAGCGCCAGATAGATGTTGATGCGCATGAGGCCGGGCCGCCGCAGCACGATGCGTGGGCCAAGCCGGCCGCCCCATACCAGCCCGGCACCGGCCACAAAGGGCAAGGCCATGATGAACCAGCGGCTTGCCATGTCCATGGCGCTTTCGCGCACGGGCCCACCGACCTTGCCGTGCATGGAAAACCATTGCGACATGGCTTCAACGGTGTCGGCGGTCGACGTTGGTATCACCCAGGCCGTGCTGCAGATCGACAGCACGGCGGCCACCGCCAGCGCCAGGCGCAGGGTCGGTGCGTTTTGATGGGGCCCGAGCGCAGGCTCCTGCGTGGGCGGCAGGCGCAGCACGATCCAGGCACTGCCACCGATCACGGCAAGGGCCATCGCCCATTGAAGGTAGGCCCGCCCGCGCTCCCCATAGGGCAGCGGTTTGCCCAAGAGATGCGGCGCGGCGAGCAGCCACAGCGCGAAAGCGCCAATGGCCAACAGCGGCCACAAAGGTACCACCTTGGCACGTTCGCCCAGCCGCAACCGAAGGCACAGGCCAAAGCCCAGGGCCAGCGAGATCACCAATGCAATCGACTGGGAGAGTTCGCGCGTGAGCTTCCAGTAAAAGAGCAGATCCAGGCGGGCTTGCATGAACCACCATGCCAGCACCCCTGCAATGGCCAAGCCTCTCAACATCGTGTTCCCCTCCCTGCGCGCTTTCTTGGAAGCGGTTGCTGAGCCTGTGCGCCAAGCTCAAGCCGCTCGTTCGTGGACGAAGTTTTACACGGCCGTGCGAAAACAACGCGCCGCATACCATGAAGTTTTCACGCATCCGGGGACACCATTTGCACATCGGCTGCATGGGGGCAGCAGGTCGTCAGCAAGCGCCAACTTAAGTGCCTTGGCTGCTGGATTCGCAGATCGGCATTGCCGGCATCTGGTGGACTTACGCGGCCACCTTCAATCTCGATGCTGGTGATGCAGACGGGTGACTACCGACTCGTGTGGCGCCATAGGAAGATCAAGCGGCTGATCTAGATGACTTGCCACCGTTTCGTCACGCAACCGTCACGGCGGCTCACCACAATTCTCGAATCGTTGGATGCGAGGAGTGGCCATGGCCGACGTGGTGATCGACGTGGTGCAGTTGCGCAAGACCTTTGGCAAGCACGCCGCGCTGCGTGATGTGTCGCTGCAAGTGCAGCGCGGCGAGATGGTGGCGCTGCTCGGGGCTTCGGGCTCGGGCAAGTCGACCCTGCTGCGCCACCTGAGTGGCCTGCACCGGGCCGATGCGAACAGCCACTCGAAGATCACGGTGCTGGGCAACACGCTGCAACAGAATGGCCGGCTCGGGCGAGACACCCGCGCAACACGTGCCAAGGTGGCGGCGATCTTCCAGCAGTTCAACCTTGTTGACCGCCTCTCGGTGATGAGCAACGTGCTGGCTGGCAGCCTGCACCGTCTGCCGCTGTGGCGCGGCCTGTTGGGCCGTTTCCCACAAGCCGAATTGCAGCGCGCTCATGAAGCGATGTGCCGTGTGGGCATTGAACGCTGCGCCTGGCAGCGTGCCTCCACCTTGTCGGGTGGCCAGCAACAGCGGGCCGCCATTTCGCGAGCGCTGGTGCAGGGCGCGCAAATCATCCTGGCCGACGAACCCATCGCCTCGCTCGACCCCGAGTCCAGCCGCCGTGTGATGGAGCTGCTGGCCGAGGTGAACCGCGAGCTGGGTGTGACGGTGATCGTCTCGCTGCACCAGGTCGACTACGCCTTCGCCTACTGCCCGCGCACCGTGGCGCTGCGCGCCGGCGAGGTGGTG
>JACMKW010000603.1 GCA_014379885.1 Rhizobacter sp. | reverse complement strand
CGCACGATCGGCCGCGCGTTTTGGCGCCCGCACTTGAACCGTTTTCTCCTTGGCCCTGCTGTTAACCTGCCTCACATGAACACACACACCTTGTCTGCCCTGGCTTTGAGCCTTGTCTTGCCTCTCGTGCTCGGTGCCTGCGCGGCCCCAACGGTGACGCCTGTGACCGACGCAGCCACCTTGCCGCTGAACGACCTCAATCTCGTGCAGGCCACCATTCCGCAGGTGCTGGTCGATGCACAGAAGCGGCCTTACGCGAACCCTGTAGACGCCAGCTGCAGTGCCTTGGTGGCCAGCGTGCGAGCGCTCGATGAAGTGCTTGGCCCAGATCTGGATGCACCCGCCACGGCAGCCAACCCCGGGCTGATCGAACGCGGCGTCACGATGGTCGGTGACGAAGCCGTGGGCGCACTGCGCGGCGCGGCCGAAGGGGTGGTGCCTTATCGCAAGTGGGTGCGCAAGGCGTCGGGCGCCGAGCGCTACACCAAGGACGTGGCTGCTGCCATCGCTGCCGGCACCGTGCGCCGCGCCTTCCTCAAAGGGCAGTTCGTGGCACGCAGCTGCTAAAGAAATCCATGGCATGCCTGGCCAGAGTCATCATCGGCTGGGCGGCCTTCGCGCTATGTGCGTTGGCAAGTGCGCAAGCCCAGGCCCAGAAGCGTGTGGCCTTGCTGGTGGGCAATGCGGCGTACGCAGGCGCGCCGCTCGTGAACCCGGTGAACGACGCATCTGATCTGGCAACGGCGCTCAAGGCGCGCGGCTTCGAGACCGTGGTGGCGCTCAACAGCTCACGCAGCGACATGACAGCGCGTGTGCGCAGCTTCGTAGACAAGATCGAACCCGGTTCGGTGGCCTTGTTCTACTACGCCGGCCACGGCATGCAAGTGCGTGGCAAGAACTACATCATTCCGGTCGACGCCAAGGTGCAGTCGGAAGCCGATGTGCTCGACCAGGGCATCGAGATCGACGCCATCATGCAGCGCCTGGAAGGCAGGGCGGCGGCCATCAACCTTGTGATCCTTGATGCCTGCCGCAACAACCCCTTCACCCGCTCTTATGGCGGCGGGCTTGCGTCGATCGACGCGCCCAAGGGCACGCTGATTGCCTTTGCCACCTCGCCCGGCAAGGTGGCGCTCGATGGCAAAGGCCGCAACGGCGTCTACACCAAACACCTGCTCGCCAACCTGAATGCGCCGGGGCTCAAGGTGGAAGACGTGTTCAAGCGAGTGCGCATCGGCGTGAGCGAAGAGTCGCAAGGCCAGCAGGTGCCGTGGGAAAACACATCGCTCACCGGTGACTTCTATTTTGCTGCGCCTTCGGGTGAAACACTGGCCGCGATCTCGCCACCCGATTCGGAAGTGCAGCGCATGCAGCAAGCCGTGGCTACGCGCAACAAGCCGGCCCTGCTCAAGTACCTGGAGCTGTCACCCACCGGCAAGCTGCGCCCGCAGGTGGCTGCGGCGTATGAAAGCCTGATCGCCGCAGAGCCCACACGCGCGGCGGTGGAGCCGAGCTACGTGCGCGACTGCCCCGACTGCCCGCGGCTGGTGGGCTTGAGTGGCACACGTGCCATCGGCGCCTTCCCCGTCACGGTGGCCGACTATGAACAATGTGTGCGCGCCAACGCCTGCGACAAGCGCGACGTGGGCGAGATGGGCGCCGACAAATACCCCGCCATCAACCTGAGCTGGCACGACGCGCAGAAGTACACCCAGTGGCTCAGCCAACGCACTCGACAAAAGTACCGCCTGCCGACCGAAGCCGAATGGATGGCCGCGGTGGAAGAGGGCCGCTACGTGGGTGAGGGCAAGACGCGCCAGCCGGTGCCGTTCATCGACTGCCGCTCGGCCAACGGCTACGACCGCTCGGCCGCGATCGTGGCGGCGTTTCCGTGGCGAGAGTCGGCTTGCAACGATGGCTTTCCGCAGACCTCGCCGGTCGGCGTTTTTTTGCCCAATGCGATCGGCATGTACGACTGGGCGGGCAACGTGTGGCAATGGACTTCCACTTGTGCCGACTCCAAGAAGCAGCCTTGCGAGAAGTACGTGTTGAAGGGCGGTAGCTGGGCTTCGCCGGCTACGGCGCTTACGCCACAGGCGACGCTGAACGCAGAGCCGGCGCTGCAGGGCAGCACCATGGGGTTTCGGGTTTACCGAGAGTGAATGGCGAGCGGCCGGTGCGCCCAGTATCTGCTGACCAAAGCGCCCCAGCGGTTTCAAGTCAGAGATGCCCGGGGCCCCACCAAAGCCACACGGCGACTGCACTGAAGATGACGCCAATGATGAGCCAGGCCTTGGCTTGAGGGACAAGTTTGCCGGCGCTTAAACATCGCCAACCGGCAAAGAGGAGGAAGAGCGGGCCGAGGATGGCGAAGATGAGGCGCGTGTCCATACGCTACATGTGCGCGAGCAGCCGCTCTTGGCGGTGCGCGGGTGCTGCGCAGTTGAAAAGCGTGCTTCCGGGGTTGAGCAGGCTCAGCTGAATGGCCGCCGTCATGCGCTGACGCTGGGTGTTATGGCGCAACGCCTGTACGCAGTGGCCAGACGAAGGCAAGGCCCCCAGAAAGTAGCGTTCGCCTGGCGTGAATTGACCCTGATTTTTGTGCCACCAAGTCGATATTTTTGGCAGTTCGGGCCAGCGCAGGTTTTCGTCTTCGTCAAGCGCGACGTCGGGGTCGGCGGGGTCGTCGTTGGGGCCGGGCGACTCGCTCTCGGGCGCATCGCGGTGCAGATGATTCCAGGCGAGGTCAATGCCGGTGATGAAGCTGAAGGCTTCGCCCGCGACGCGTGCCTGCGCTTTGGATTCCATTTGCTTGAAGAGCCAAGGCATCACTTGCACATCACCCGACCAGCCTGCAGCACGGATCATCGTGCGCGTGTCAGTGCCCTCGCTGGCAAGCTGCCGAACCAGCCCGCGCGCGGTGTCGGCGTCAGCGGTGAAAAGTGAGATGGCGAGCGCTTCGAGCCGGTACGGGCCAGGTTTCAAAGCTTGTTTGCGCAGGCTGTACACGGCCTCGCCCCGATCGCCCAGCAAGACGGCGGAGCGGGCAGCGCTCACCGCCACGGCCGGCTGCTCGTCATCCAGTTGGCCCAGGCAGCTTTCAAGCAGATCGACGCGCCCCAACTCACCGGCCGCACGCAGAGCCCGGGTGCGCAGGCGAAGGTCAGGGTCGTGCAGTGCCTGCTCGAGCGGGGCCCCCGCATCCACGCGGTGCTGTACGCAGGCCACAAGACCCAGCCATCGCAATTGCGGCGAAGGGCTGATGAGCAGGGGGGCGGTCAGACCTCGCAGCTGTGGGGCGGCCACCCAGCCAAAGGCCGACGACAGCGCGCGTGGCGCGTCGGGAACGACGTCGATGAGTGACAGCAGATGTTGGATTTGTGCCGCGTCGCGCCGCTCGATGGCGAGCACGCAGGCCACGAACAGCTGGCCGACACCCGGAACATCCAGCGCGGCGCGGCTGAGGTGAGCGCCGTCGTCGCCAGCAATCGACAAACCATCGAGATGGGCCAGGAGCCGCTCGTCGGCGCGGGCCAGGTCTTTCAATTTGACGTGAGGCTCGCGCAGCAGCACGCTGCGCACCGACCGCAGAGACACTGCATCGTCGAGATGTTGCGCCAGCACGTGCGAGACCACACTCATGCGGTCAAGCCCGGTGCGATGAGGCCGACGCGGGAAACCCGATTCTCGATGCTGCTGTACAAGATGTGCAGGGTGAATTCCGCCTGTTTCCAGGTGGCGGTGCCGCTGAAGTCGTCGTCTTCTTGCAGATCTGGTGGTCGGCCGAGCTTGGTGGCAGCCATCTCGGGAGAGTCGTCGAAGTCGAGTCCATAGGGCAGCGCACCTGTCCACCCGCGGCCCCCAAGTTCACGCTCTCGCAGAAAGGTCATGCTCGACAGCAATGTGTCGTTCGCGCTGCGTGCCTTGCGGTCTTGAGGCGCTGAGAAATTGACGATCAGCCCATAAGGGTGGCTGAAATCGGCCTCGCCTGAATCGCGGATGTCGTCGATGCGGTTCTTCAGGCCCAAGGGCTCCAAGGCCTGCTTCACGGCTGGGTCGTCCAGTGGGCTGCCGAAGAGGGCTGTCAGGCTTTCGACTGATGGCACCGGCGGCAGCGCGTAGGGCAGCGACGGTAGTGGCGGCTCTCGCAGCATGCACAGCACCACCTCGATGCACTGCCCGCCTTCGGCATAGCCCACGGTGACGCGGTAGGCGGGGGTGTCCCAGGTGTCGCGCAAGTGCGAGTGGCGGGTGGCGTCGCAGGGCGCCATCTTTTGGCGAACTGCGGCCCGGGTATCAGACAGGCGAAAGCCCAATGGCAGTTCGCCTTGATAAGGGCGCACGCCCTGGTGCTGGCCGTAGAAATAGAGCTGTGTCAGCAGCATGGGGCGGCGCCCATATTCGGTTTCGTCGAGCCCAAGCCAAGCGGCCTCGTCGTCGAAACCGAACTCGATGCCACCACGCGAGTTTTTCACCCACGACTGCGTTTCCACAACCGGGCCGTCGGAATCGTCGTTGTCTATCTTGATGGCCGGGCGGTTACGCACGGCGTGCTGCACCAGCGCCGCCTCAACCCGTGGATCGGTGTGAGGAAGCCCCAGCAGCGCGACGAGGTCATCAGCCCGCATGAGCATCAGCCAGCATATGCATCACCCGTGGGCATGGTGTTACAGCGCGTTGGGCAACATGACCGACAGCGCAGACAGAGATGCGCCGCCCTTGGTGTAGTCGACGCTGATCTCCACGCCGCCCTTCTTCCAGATGTCGACGTCGATGTCACTCTCCTGGGGCTTGCCCAGCAGCTTGCGCATCTCGGCCTGAGACATGGCAACGGTGATGCCCGACGGCAACGCACCCGTGTACAGATCGCGCCCTTGCGATTTGCCGAGCTTGGCGAGCACGCCGCTGACAATCAGGGGGCCTTCGCCGAGGTCTTGATCTTCGATTTCTTTCAGGATGGCCTCGTCCGTGAGGATCAGTTCAAGACCTTGGCCCTTGAGTTCGATCTGCACGAAGGTTTCATCGTCATCGAGCTTGGGAATTTTCTTGACGCCTACCGCGGCCAGTGCGGTTTTGAGATCGGCATCATCTTGGCTTTTGCCAAAAAACTTCATCCAGGTTTCAAAGTCCATATCAGCCTTTCCTGTGTGTCGATGTTGTACTGCGGTTAAGGGTCAGGCCGGCTTCACACGACCAAGCGGCACGTCAAAACATTATCCTTTGCACTTGTCGATCGCGTCATTGATCAGCTTCTTGTGATCCTGCTCTTTCACTTCCTTGGCCGCATCGCTGTAGGCCTTCGCGCAGGCAGTGCCGTTCACTTTGGCCTGAATTTTGGCGAGGTCTTTCTTGGCTGCGGCATCGAGGTCCTTGGAATCGGTGTTGATCTGAGTTGCCGTGTTGCGCGAGCCGCACGTGCGGCTGGAGCCCCGGTGCACGCCCTTGGGGATCGCGATGGTCAAGGCATTCGCCTTGACATTGGCCTTCACGCATTTGCGCACGGCCTTGCTCGCATTGCGCATGCGCGGCGAGCTTTGGGCAGCCTTGTTCATCGCGGCGTGCGAGGGCACATGGTCGCGTTCGAACTTGGGCTTTGCCCGCTTCTTGTTCAGCTTCGAATAGCTGCCCACCTCGCCGCACTTCAACCAAGGTTTGGTGGTCGGTGCTTGCTTGTTCTTGGACGTGACGGCGTTTTTTTTCTTAGCCACCGTTGTTGCCCATGGTGTCGCCCAGCAGCTGGACGTTCTTGCCCTCGAACTTCACATCCATCGAGCCTGGCGCGATGAACTCCGTGGCCCCTTGCGTGACCGACGAGATGAGGCCGCCACCCGTGCCCTGGCTTGCCACGTCGGGCGAGGGTTGGCTCATGTAGAACGAGCCCTTGATGGCGACCTTCTTGCCTTCGATCTTGACCGTCGATGTGGCGTCGTCGAGCCGGTCGGCCGAACGGCCTATGTTGGGCAGCGGCGTGGGTATGAAGGGTGCAGGCGGGCCGGGCATCTTGCAGACGTTGGGCACATCGGCCGGCGACATGTCCATGCTGCCCTCGGTGACAGGCGTGTTCGGTGGATTGACGCCGACGCTGCTCATGTTCAGCCCAGCGACAGCGTGATGGCCGAGCGATATCCGCTGTCGGACCCGGCCCACAGCAACGGAAAGGCGCCTTTGGCGTAGCCGCGCTGTTTGGAGGCGGCAGCCAGCGCCACGTAGAGCGGGCCGGAGGCTGCGCCCACGTCGCCCCAGCAGTCGGCAGGTGACACGTAGTTGTTGGCGTCGACGAACGCTTCTTGCGTGCGCAGCTGGGCAAAGGAGAATTCTTCGTTTCGAAAGCGTTCGCCGTTCAGGTCGCAGTAGGTCAGGGTGATCTCTTCTTGCGGCAGCCTCAGGCCTTGTGTCGCAGTGGCAATGGCAGCGGTAAGCCCGGCACCTACGCAGGGGTCGGTACCTCGCAAAGGGTTGGGCTCCACGGCGGTGCCGGCAGCAATGATTTTTGCGAACACCTGCAGCCCGTTGGCCTCGGCCGTGGCCCCGCGCACAAGCAGGCAAGCCCCCGCGGCTTCACCCGGGGGAAAGCCGCCGCGAATCTGGCTGCTCTTGAGGCGGTGATGAAGCTCCAGCGAGCGCATCGTCTGCGCGTCGTGGTACGAATCGACGCCAACCACGAGCACGGCCTGGATGTCGCCTTGCGCCAGCCACTGTGCAGCGGCTTG
>JACMKW010000602.1 GCA_014379885.1 Rhizobacter sp. | reverse complement strand
GGCAGCGGCAAGGCCACGAGCAGGATCCAGCGCCCGCTCAGCACACCGCGGCTGACCTGGCCGACCGAGAACTGGCCCGAGCGCAAGGCGGCCTCCAGCGGCATGGCGGAGTTGTCGATGCGCCGGGGCGCATTGGGCGGCGCGGGGATGGCGCTGCACACCCGCTCGCCGCCGCGGTTCACCGTGATCAGGTTGGTGTAGTAGGGGAACAGCCCGCGAAAGCTCGCGAAGATGGGGTCGCAGCGGGTGGCGTCGAGTGCGTTCACGCCCGGCCGTTGCGACAAGTGGCCGAGCAGTTGCCGGGCGTTGCCCAGCATGGCCTGGGTTTCAATGGCGGCGGCACGCGCGGCGCGCAGCGCTTCGGCGCTGGCCTGTTGAGCGTCTTGCCGCGCCTGGGTGTAGCCGGTGTAGGCAATCAGCGCAATCAACGGCAAGGCCGTGACCATCACCAGCAGGGTCAGACGCGTGCGAATCGGCAGGGCGTTGCGCATCAGCGTTGCGGGCTGTGTTCTTCTATCGCAGAACACCCGTGGCTCCCAACGAGCCGCGGGCCCCCACAGTGCAGCCAATGGCTACTTGCCGCAAGGTATTTCCGCACGTTGTGCACGGCGTGTCAGCGCAGCGGCTTGCAGCGAATGTTCATCCAGATCCCTTTTTTCTGTCGGGGAATGGAGGGTAACAACGCCGCGCGCCTTTGGGCTGCTTGAACCCGCGTCCAAGGGTTCACCCCGATCAGCGGGGCGCGGGGCGCAACCGAATTGCGGGTCCGTCACCGCTCGGGTAGCCTTGGCTTCACACACGGCTCAGGCGACCCCACAAGGCAGATGGCAGCACCGCGACGACCCGGCATCTTGAGCGCGCTAACCGCCCGCGTGTGGGGCCGCCGGCAGGCGGCGCCCGATGCCCCCGTGCAACCGAGTGGCGCGGCGATCATCGAAGGCATGGGCTGGAACGAGTTCGAACAGCTTGCGTCCGAAGGCTTTCGGCACCGCGGTTATGCCGTCAGCGAAACGGGCGGTGGTGGCGGCCGGGCGGTCGACATGGTGCTTTCACGTGGCGCCGAGGCCTTTCTGGTCGACTGCAAACCTTGGCGCTCACATGCCGTGGGCGTGGCACCGGTGCGCGAACTGCACGGCCTGATGCGCGCGCGCGGTGCGGCCGGCGGCTTTGTGTTGAGCTCGGGCGTTTTCACACCCGAGGCTGTGCGCTTCAGCGAGGGGCGCAATATCCAGCTCATTGACGGCTCGCGCCTGTCTGACCTGTTGCATGTGCGGGAAGAAAAAACCCAGCCCGTGATCATTCGCCGCGAGGTCCCGTTTCTCGACACCACGCTGCCGCCTGCGGCCTGGCGTGTGCGCCACCAGCCCTGCCCGTTGTGCGGTGGTGCGATGCATGAGCGGGTCCAGACGCAAGGGCCGCAGGCCGGCCAGCGTGTGCTGGGTTGTAGCCACTTCCCCTTGTGCGAGGGCACCCGCGAGCTGCCCTCCTGACTTGCCCAGCAGCAGGCCCGGAAGATCAGGCCAGCGCGTCTTCGATCTGCACTTCGGCCGCGGCCAGGGCTTTCTTCTCGGCGTCGGGCCCCATCGCCAGGCCTTCGGCGTAGATGAACTGGATGTCGGTCATGCCCAGGAAGCCCAGCACCGTCTTCAGGTAAGGCACCTGGGTGTCGGCCGGCGTGTCGCGGTACAGGCCACCGCGGGCCAGGGCCACGTAGACCTTCTTGCTGGCCAGCAGGCCGACGGGGCCCTTGTCGGTGTACTTGAAGGTCACGCCGGTGCGGGCGATGGCGTCGATCCAGTTCTTCAGTGCGGCGGGCACGCCGAAGTTGTACATGGGCACGCCCAGCACCACCACATCGGCGGCTTGCAGCTCGGCGATCAGGGCGTCGTCTTGCGCCACGCGGGCGTGGTGCTCGGGCTGGCGTTGGTCGGCGGGCGTGAACAGGGCTTGCAGCGTGGCTTCGTCCAGGGCCGGGTGCGGGGTGCGGCCCAAGTCACGCAAAGTGAGCGCTGCCTCAGGGTTGGTGACTTGCAGGCGTTGAACGATGTCATTGGCCAGGCGGGTGGAGTGCGAACCCACGGTGCGTGCGCTGGAGTTGATTTGCAGGATGTTCATGGTGGTGTCCTTGGGTCGATTTCGGTGGCGATGGGATGAATGTAGTTATCCCGAAAACAAAGCGGAAGCCATTGAAATGGATAACATTGTTCCCTGCACAGGACAATGACTGCCATGAACCAGATCGAACCCAACGACCTCCTGCTCTTTGCCCGGGTGGTGGACGAAGGCAGTTTCAGCCGTGCCGGCGAGCGGCTGGGCTTGCCCAAGTCGACCGTGTCGCGCCGCCTGGCCGCGTTGGAAACGCAACTGGGTGAGCGCCTGCTTCTGCGCACCACTCGCAAACTCCAGCTCACCGACTTCGGTCACAGCGTGCTGGAGCACGCGCGCCATGTGGTCGATGAGGTGGATGCGGCCAGCGCCTTGGCCCAGCACCGGCAGGTGCAACCGAGCGGGCGGCTGCGGGTGTCGATGCCGGGCGACTTTGCGACCGTGGTGCTGGGCAGGGTGCTGGCCGATTTTGTGGAGCGCTATCCGGCGATCTCGCTGGAGCTCGATCTCTCGCCCCGGCGGGTCGACCTGATCGGTGAAAACTTCGACGTGGCCTTGCGCATGGGTGAGCTGGGCGACGACAGTTCGCTGGCCGCGCGCCGTGTGGCCACGTTTTCGCATGGTTTGTATGCGGCCCCCGGCTACCTTCAGAAGCGCGGCACGCCGCCCGAACCTGAGGCCTTGATGGAGCACGACAGCCTGCAAATCCTCACCCGCAGCGGTGAACCCATTCCCTGGGTGCTCACGCGTGGCGAGTCGCATTGGGAAGGTGTGCCGCCGGTGCGCGCCCGCGCCAATTCGCCAGAAATGCTGATCCGCCTGGCGCGCGGCGGCGCCGGCATCGCACAGGTCACCGACCACTTTGCCGAGCCCTATGTGGCGAGCGGCGAATTGATGCCGCTGCTGGTGGACTGGCATCTGCCCACGGTTCCGGCTTGGGCCGTGTTCCCTGGCCGGCGGCTGATGCCCGCGCGCACGCGCGTGTTTCTGGACGCCCTGGAGGCCGAGTTCAGCGGCCCGCGCTGCCAGGTGGCACAGGCGCAAAGCGAAAAGCTGCGCGAAGAGCGCATCCGCAACCTGAAGCAGGGCGCCGCGACAGGCTCCTAGTAGCCGGCCGTTTCCCGCAGCCGTAACGGCGCCTGTCCTACAACGCTGCGGCCCGGGCCCGCCTAGGCTCTGGGTCTACGCATGGCAAGGAGAAGCCCATGGCTCGCGCAATCACGCTTTTTTTCGTTCTGGTGCTGATCGGCCTGTTTGCGCTGATCAACTGGCCTGCCTTCACGGCACTCACCACGCTCTCGCTGGTGTTCACCACGGTGCAGGCGCCGCTGGGACTGATCATGCTGGGGCTCGCGTTATTCCTCAGCCTCTTGTTCACCATGTGGGCGATTTCGCTGCAGGCCACGACACTGGTCGAATCGCGCCGCAATGCCAAGGAACTGCAGACGCAGCGCGAGCTGGCTGACACAGCCGAAGCCTCGCGTTTCATCGAGTTGCGCAATCACCTGACGGCCGAGCTGGCGCGTTTGTCGCGCATCTCGACCGAAGGGCATGGCGAGTTGCTCAAGCGCATGGGCCACATGGAAGGCGCGCTGCGCCTGACCTTGGAGCAAACGGCCAACACCGTGGCCGCCACGGTGGGTGAGTTCGAGGATCGGCTGGAGCGTGGCGATTTGCCGCCGCCAGACATCACGACACGAGGCGACGGCACGCTGCCTCTGCGTGGTGATGGGTCTTTGATTCGCCGCTGAACCTACTTGCCTTCGCTGGCGCCGGCCGCCAGCGGCAGTGCCGGCGTGCTGGCAGCGTGGTGGTGACGCTTGGTACGACGCGATACCCACTGCTCCACGTCGTCCACAAACGTGAACACCACCGGAATGACCAGCAGGCTCAGGAAGGTGGACGTGATCAGGCCGCCGATCACGACGATGGCCATCGGTGAACGAAAGCTCGGGTCCACCCCAAGGCCGATGGCGATGGGCATCATGCCGGCGCCCATCGCGATGGTGGTCATGACGATCGGCCGCGCACGCTTGTGGCAGGCGTCGAGCAGGGCGTCCCAGCGGGTGAGGCCGTGGTCACGCCGCGCGAGGATCACGTAGTCGATCAGCAGAATGGAGTTCTTGGTCGCGATGCCCATCAGCATGATCAGGCCGATCATCGAAGGCATCGAGATCGCTGTGTGGGTGACGAAGAGCGCGAGGAAGGCGCCCGGGATCGACAGCACCAGCGCGACCAGGATCGTCGCCGGCTGGACGAAGTCCTTGAACAGCAGGACCAGCACGATGTAGATGCAGGCGACGCCGGTCAG
>JACMKW010000601.1 GCA_014379885.1 Rhizobacter sp. | reverse complement strand
CACGACGCCTCGCGACGCCGCTCTCTCGTACTGACGCACCCAGGCGCTCAACTGATTGGCGTTGATGCCGCACTCGCGCGCCAACTTGGCCATCGACACCCCGGGCGCGCGACACGCCAAGATCAGCTCGCGCTTGGCCTGCGCGTCGTACACACTGCGGCCGTCTCGCTTGCGGCCGACAACAAGCCGCCGCGCCAAGTCCAAAATCGTCTCGTCTGACATCACGTTCCCACGTACCGTACATGGGAACGTAGGGTCTCAGTCAAGCCGACGAATCACTAGACGTAGAAACTGCATCGCCAGCCTTGAACGTTGCGCCGCTCGCGGGCAGCGTGATCGTGGCCTCGGGGTGTTTGTCGTTTCCGATCGGCGGCGCGCCGACGACGGCATCACTCCCACCACCGCCGCAACCCGATGCAAGCAGCGAAGCGACAACCATCAGCGCGACGTTGCGGGCGCGCATACCCGTTCGCAAGAAGACCATGGGCTGTACCGAAGAGTGAAGACGGGGCGAAGTTATCGAAACGCGCTGCCGGTGTCTTGAAGTGCAGCGACATGCGAGGCGGCGAAGCCAGGTCAACCGAAGGCGAACGACTGGTGCGGCGCTCGATTCGGACTGATCACTTCATCGTATTCAGCGTGCGTCCAAGCAGCGCTCCTAAGGGCGTCCAGCAACACTTGCGGCAGCGCAAACGGCGTCACCGGATCGACGGGATGCAGGGCGGGATCCGTGTCCGTCGTGCGCTGCCCGCGCAGCGGGGAGTTTTTCCGACTGGCGCAGTCGACTTGCGGTCACGCTGAACAGGTCGATCGCGCCGGGGAACACCGGCGCGTCCTGGGTCAACCACGATTGCCACAAATGAAGTCCGCTGCAGGCCGACGCACACTGTCCCAGAGACGAGCGTCGCACGGAACAGCGGCATCACCCTCGATCTGAATGAACTCCCAGGCACGGTTCGGTTTGCATGGGCATCAGTCAAACGCTCCCGGCGTCGGCGCGCCGCCATCGATCCGCGCCGCACCTGGCAACGCAATGCCACCAGAAAACTCGATCGCATTGAACAACGGGAGTGCCAGCGCCTGGGGCAGGTCATATGGCGTGCTGGCATCCATGGGGTGGCGCGTGGGGTTGGTTGAGGTGCTCCCAGTCCCACGCAGCGACGAGGCGGCTGCCAGGCGCAGTTGGGCGGCAGTCACTGTCTTTAGGTCGCTGGTCGCACCCAGCAGAGAGGTTTCCTGCGTGAGCCAGTTCGACCACGCAAAGCCTTCTGGTGGCGCACTGCCGATGCCCTTGTTCACCGTATCGCGCCCGCTCCAGGCGAACGAACCGTTGGGCACGAGGTTGTGAGACATCTGCACGCGAGGCTTGCCATCGGCCGCCGCCCAGACCACCGGAAAGCTGCTGTCTTCATGCAGGAACACCACCTTGCCGTTGGCCCGGTCGGCCACCAAGGCCATGTTGTTGAAGGCCATCAAACCTTCGGGCTTGCCGAACAATCGCACGATCGGCCGGCTGCGCACTCCCTTGCCGAAGTCACCCGTCAGCACCATGGTGTTGTTCACCAATCGCGTGCGACCGTAGGTGTTGGCGTTTTCCGTGTCTTGGGGGGCAAAATCCCCGCCGCTTCGGATGACCGCATTCGCCTGCGTCGTGAGGCCATCCACCAGGAACACATTGCCCACGATGTCGGCATGCACCGGGTTCTGCAGGCTGGCTTGGCGCGGCGCATCACCATCTGTCACGTCGTGCCCAAAGACACCCACCGCCTGCACTTCGTTCGAGTCGGCCAACAAGACCCAGTTGTAGTGGAGCTCGAGTCGACGCGCACGCGACTTGATCGTCACGCCGGCGTGATTGTCGTGGATGAAACTGCGGGTGATGAGCAGCTTCGAGTCGGGATAGCGGTGGGGGTCGGTGGCCACGTAAACGGGGTGTGAACCGTCATCGCACTTCATGCCGTTCAGCCCTGGCACGCAGCCCGAACGAGTGATTTCCACCCGGTCGAGGGTCAAGGTGCCTGAGTTCCGATCAACCGCGAAAACCCCGTTGTTCGGGCAGTCGCGCACCAGCACGTTCTTCAAGGTCACCTGGTGGGCGGCATTCCTGATGCACTGGTGAAACTGCGGGTAGTACATCGTGTTGGTGATGGTGCCGTTGACACGCCGGTTGATGCCATTGGTGACCTCGAACGAGTCGAGCGTCATGTAGCTGGCGCCCTCGAACGACACCGCGGAGTAGTGGGTCGCATTCGAAGCCCCGCCCTCGATCACCGGCCGCCGTCCATCCACCGAGATGCCACGCAAAAGAATGGGCGATGCCAGCGTGCCAGCCTTCGTGAACTCGACCGCCGCATACGGTGTGCCCCGCGCGTACACATCAACAACGTCGCCGCCTTTCAGCGTCGGTGCCAGTTCTTGCAGGGAGTTGAAGGATGTGCCTGGACATGCTGTGTCCGCCGGGCATCCAACGGTCTTGTTGGCCGCAACCCGGGTGCCGCTGGTGGTGACTGCGAAAGCCGCACTCACGCCTCCCACGGTCAACACGGCACTGGTCGTTTCGCCCTCACTGCTGGACGCGCTGACCCGCACGCGCACTTTGGCTCCCTGCGCCACGGTACCGGCCGTCGCGCGGTAGTTGCCGTCATCAACTTGATATTCGCCGCCTTGCACGCTGATTGGCGATGGAGCATCGATGCCACCGATGGTGACGACGGCCGACGCCACGGGGCTCAAGATGCTTGCATCAGTCACCGGCAAGAATGTGAAGAGGTCCGGCGTGGTGTCACCACCGCCACCTCCTGGCTGCCCAGGGGTTGGCCCCGCTCCGGAGCCGCCCCCCCTCCGCCGCATGCACTCAACAGCAGCGCAGCCGACACCCCGAACAACGACAACCATGTGCGAGCTTTCATGCGGTTCTCACGGCGTCTGCAGGTTGTTTTTCCAGTACACGAGCAACTGCTTCAACGCATCGGGCGGGTTCACGAATTCCTTCATCTTTTTCCCGTTTTGTGCAACGTCCTCTGGGCCGCCGCCATGGCAGCTGGTGCAGACCCGCACTTCACCCGGCTGGAAAGAAACCCACACACGTTCGCGGACCACGCTGTCGGTTCCGTCCTTCGGAACACCTGGCTTCTGGCTGTCGATCAGTTGCCAGGTCATCGCCCGGTTGGCCGGCACGAGCGCCGCCACGGAGCCGTCGAGCGTGGAGACACGAACCGAGCCGACAGGCGCACTGGCCGCTGCCGGTGGGTTGATGCTCTTGCCGTTGATTTCGGGCGACTTCCAGGGCAAAGCCATCGCGCGCCGGTACATGTCGGTCTGCGGTCGGGTGTCGGACACGAAGTCCTGGCCACGAACCTGCTGGGCCGAGAACAACTGAAGGTGGTCGACGTCCATCACCAACGCATTCGGCTTGGCTTTGGACTTGGTCACCACGTCCGACCCACTCACTCTCAGGTTGAAAGGTTGCATGCGGTCTTCGGCCGCGCGGGTCGTGACATTGCGGGTCACGATCAAGGCCAGGTTCTTCTCCTTCAGGAAGTTGCGAAACCCGGCAATGTCCACATTGACGGCGGGATCGTTGAACACCTGTCCCTCCGGGGATTGCTGGGTGATCGGTTCCATGGCGGTCAGCGTCTGCGGTTTGTTGCGCGCACGCACCTCGACCGCATCGAACTCCCACAGTTCATAGGTCTTGCTGCCCAAAGTGCGTTGCAGACCGGGTGTCAACGCGCCACCTTGCGCGGGCACAAAATGGCTTCCACTCTTCACCAAGCGATGCAACCTGAAGTTGTAGGGTTTGGTATTCCCGTTGACCGTCTGCTTCGTCTCCGTCGACATGGTTGCCCACAGCAAACCATCGCCGGTCGGCAGCGGGGACCTGTAGAGCGCCGGCCCACCCGCGTTGTAGGTGTTGGGCGCCGTCACCAAGCTGATCTTCATGTCTTTCGGTTGCACCGATGGCGCCGCATTGAGAGTGACCACCACCCCAGCCCCATTGGTACCGAACTCACGTGTCACCGCACCGTAGAACAGACCGGGGTTCAGCGGGTCCTCACGCAGGAACCGCAGCCCCTCGGGCCGAATCGGGATGTTCTGGTTGGCGCCTTCGGCCGATTCCAGCTTTTCAAGCTGCAGGCGCGAGTCGAAGCGTGTTTCGTCGGAATACTGATTGAACTGGTGGCGCCCGAAATGGTTCAGTGTCTCGGCACCCGTTCCATCATGGTTGACCATCCATGGCAGGAACACCTTCATCACGTGGGTGCCGAAACCCGTGGGGGGAGTACGACTTTCAGGGAACACCGAATCGAACAGCTTGTCGGCCGCGGTGAACTTCGTGCGCTGAGCGGTCTTGGACTCGCTGGCGTAGTTGAAGAGATGCTCGCGGTGATATTCGCTGTCTTCCTGCTGGTCACGGTCAAGGTGATCCCACCGGCCGAACACCACGCGCCCGAACGAGTCGATGGTGGGGTTGAAGTCACCGCTGGGAGAATCGTCCAGCAGGGTCACCCTACCGCTGACTGGATCGAGGTCCCACAGGCCGCTGTTGGCAGGGGCCAGTTCGTACTCGTCCAAGGGCTTCAGGTGCGCGAACTCGGCACCAGGGCCGCCGCGCGGCATGTCGGAGGTGAAGAAGATGTGCTCGCTCGCGTGGGCCGAGTAGATGGGGCTCACGTTGTTGTAGTCGGCCGATTGCTTTTCCACTCGCGTGAAAGTCGCCTTGCCCTGACCCTGGCCGATGTTCGCCACGCGGTAGATTTGCCACCGCGCGCTGTCCTGGCAGCCCACCACCATGCTGACCAGCGCTTCGGTTGCTGACCAATTGACCGCCGGCTCGCGCACGGCCACCATGTTGCTGGCGCACGGTGCGGTATCGGGCGTGTTGTTCTTCATGCCGTAGCCCGCCTCCCGGGTGAGGTTGCGCAGCGCCCAAGCGCCTGTCGGCGTTGTTGGCGGGTAGGCGATCATCAGGTCGCCCCCGCGTGGGGCAGCTTCGGGCCTCGGCAGATGGTTGCCAAACGTGCCCGTGATTTTGCTCATGTCCGAGCCGGTCACCTGCACCTGCGTCACGAACATGATGGGCGCCGCCTTGCTGGTGTCGATGGGCGGCGCAGGCGTGCCGGAGGGCGGCGGTGGCGGCGCAGGTGGATCAGACGGGCCCGGGTCGCCGACCACCGGCGGCGGGGGTGCCGGAACCTT
>JACMKW010000600.1 GCA_014379885.1 Rhizobacter sp. | reverse complement strand
CGCGACGGGGTCGGGGAAGTCCACCACGCTTGCGGCCATGGTCGATTGGCGCAACGAGAATACATACGGGCACATCATCACGGTCGAAGATCCGGTTGAGTTTGTGCACATGCACAAGAACTGCATCATCACCCAGCGTGAGGTCGGGCTCGACACCGAGGGCTGGGGCCAGGCACTGAAGAACACCTTGCGCCAGGCGCCGGATGTGATTCTGATGGGGGAAATCCGCGACCGCGAGACCATGGAACACGCGGTGGCCTTTGCCGAAACCGGGCACCTGTGCATGGCCACGCTGCACGCCAACAGCGCCAACCAGGCGCTCGACCGCATCATCAACTTCTTCCCTGAAGAGCGGCGTGCGCAGTTGCTGATGGACTTGTCGCTTAACCTGAAGAGCCTGGTGTCACAACGCCTGCTGCCGCGCCAAGAGGGCCGTGGGCGGATTGCCGCGGTCGAGGTCTTGCTCAACACGCCGTTGATTTCAGACTTGATCTTCAAGGGCGAAGTGGCCGAGATCAAGGAGATCATGAAGAAGTCGCGCGAGCTCGGCATGCAGACCTTCGACCAAAGCCTGTTCGATCTCTACGAGAACCACATGGTTACCTACGAAGATGCACTGCGCAACGCCGACTCAGTGAACGATTTGCGCTTGCAGATCAAGCTCAACAGCAACCGGGCTCGCAGTTCAGACCTCTCTGCTGGAACTGAGCACCTCACCATCGTCTGATACGGCACCGCGCTTGCCCGAACGGCCTCTGACGAGGCCGTTCTCTTTTGTCCTCAGGAGCTTCCATGAGCAAAACCTACGAATCCATTCCTTCGAAACGCGTGGCTTTCCTCGGCCTCGGTGTGATGGGCTACCCGATGGCTGGCCACCTGCAGCGTGCCGGCCATCAGGTCACGGTCTACAACCGAACGGCAGCGAAGGCGGCGCAATGGGTGGGTGAGTACGGTGGTTTCAGTGACGCCACGCCCGAGGCCGCGGCCAAGGAGGCCGACATCGTGTTCGCCTGTGTGGGCAATGACGGCGATCTGCGTGCCGTGACCACCGGCGAGCGGGGCGCCTTTGATGGCATGAAACCCGGCGCGATCTTTGTGGATCACACCACCGCGTCAGCCGAAGTCGCACGCGAGCTGTCTGCCGAGGCGCGCCGCCGCGGCTTGCAATTCATCGACGCGCCGGTGTCTGGCGGCAACCTGGGCGCCATCAACGGTGCGCTCACCGTGATGTGTGGTGGTGATGCGGCGGCCTTCGCCACCATTCAGCCGGTGGCCCTGGCCTTCTCGAAAGCCGTCACGCTGCTCGGCGACAGTGGCGCAGGCCAGCTCGCCAAGATGGTCAACCAGATCTGCATCGCCGGCCTGGTGCAAGGCCTCGCTGAAGCGATCGCCTTCGGCGAAAAAGCGGGCCTGGACATGAAGGCGGTGCTGGGCGTCATCGGCAAGGGTGCCGCTCAGAGCTGGCAAATGGACAACCGTGGCCCGACCATGGTTGATGGCAAGTTCGATTTCGGCTTTGCCGTCGACTGGATGCGCAAGGACCTGGGCCTGGTGCTTGACGAAGCCAAACACAACGGCGCTCGCCTGCCGGTCACGGCCCTGGTGGACCAGTTTTATGCCGACCTGCAGGCCCTGGGTGGCCAGCGCTGGGACACGTCGAGCCTGATCAAGCGCCTGCGTTGATCAAGCCCCCGGGGGGCGTCGTCCGGCTGGGGCGGCGCGGCGCCGGGGGCCACCTCAGCGCCTCAAGGCTTGGCGGCCACCGGTTGTTTGGGTGCGTTGCGCGGGTCGATCTCGGCGAGGTCAGCTTCGCTGATGACTTCGAGCACACGCACCACCTTTTGCACGCCGCTGATGCTGCGTGTGAGTTCGG
>JACMKW010000064.1 GCA_014379885.1 Rhizobacter sp. | reverse complement strand
GCGGGCTTGGCCGGGCTAGCCGCAGCGGGCTTGGCCGGAGCGGGCTTGGGTTGGGCTGGTGTCTGCGCCGCAGCCGTGCCTGCAAGCACCGCCGCAAGAACCAAGGCCGAACCCGCCCACGGGCGGGGTACTGACATGCGCATGGGGCTGGCAGCGTGCTTCATGGTTTCTCCAAGCAATGCAGTCGAGTGTTCTTGAAGTTACCCCAAGACCATGGATCGCTTGCTTGGGAACTACCCCAGACCCGGACATGTGTTGTCCCGCATGGGACATGCCCCGGTTTGCGGCCTGCCCGACGGCCTTGGCCCGGCGCGGACGGGCTTTGCGCGCGCGGCGACAATGCATCAACGGACCCACCGCCATCAACCGAGTGCTTCACATGACCACCAAGCACCTGCACCCGCACGACGACCCGCGCTATGCAGTGCACAAGAGCGACGCTGAATGGCGCGCCGAACTCGACCCCATGCAGTACCAGGTGGCGCGCAATGCCGCCACCGAGCGCGCCTTCAGCGGCAAATACTGGGACCATTTCGACAACGGCCAGTACCTGTGCGTGGGTTGCGGCACGCCGCTGTTCGAAAGCAAGACCAAGTTCGATGCCGGATGCGGCTGGCCCAGCTACTGGGAGCCGGTCAACAGCCAGGTGGTCGAACGCGTCCGCGATGACAGCCACGGCATGGTGCGTGTGGAGGTGCGCTGCAACCAATGCGGCAGCCACCTCGGCCATGTGTTCGAAGACGGCCCCGAACCCACGGGCGAGCGCTTCTGCATCAATTCGGCGTCGATTGATTTCAAGCCCGGCCCATGACCGCTGATCAAATCGAGTCTTGCCTGCGCAGCGCGCTGACCCCCAGCACACTGGCCGTTCAGGACGACAGCCACCTGCACGCCGGCCACGCCGGCGCGCGCGAAGGCCGGCACTTCAGTGTGCAGCTCACCAGCACCCGCTTTGCCGGGCTGTCGCGTGTGGCGCGGCACCGCCTTGTGTATGATTCTTTGGGCCCCTTGGCGGCCCAGGGTGTGCATGCCCTGGCCATCGTGGCCAAGGCTCCCGGCGAGCCTTGAACCAAACGCCGCCGCGCCACACCAAGCGCCACCCCTCCCCCGCTGCCTGAACGCAGCGCCACCCGTTGAAAGTTCGATTCCCATGATGCTGAAGACCCTGGCCGCCGCGGCCGCCGTTGCCCTGGTGTTGCCGCTGGCTGCCGGCGCGCAGAACATTGCCACCGTCAACAACAAGCCGGTGCCCAAGGCCCGGCTCGACACGCTGCTGGCCCAGGCCACGCGCGGCGGCCAGCCGGTCACGCCCGAGATGCAGTCCCGCGTGCGCGACGAGGTCGTGCTGCGTGAAATCTTCGCCCAGGAAGCTGAGAAGCGCGGCATCGCCGCCAGCGCCGACTACCGCGCGCAAATGGAACTGGCGCGCCAGAGCATCCTGATCCGCGAGCTGTTCGAAGACCACCGGCGCAAAAACCCGGTCAGCGACGAAGCCGCCAAGGCCGAGTACGACAAGTTCAAGGCCCAGGCCACCGGCACCGAATACCGCGCGCGCCACATCCTGGTGGAAAAGGAAGAAGACGCCAAGGCGTTGCTGACGCAGATCAAGGGCGGCGCCAAGTTCGAAGACCTGGCCAAGAAGAACAGCAAGGACACCGGCTCGGCAGAAAACG
>JACMKW010000599.1 GCA_014379885.1 Rhizobacter sp. | reverse complement strand
CCGCCCTGCGGCACCCGCCAGGCAGGCCGCTCCTGCTGCGATGCCGCAACCCAGCCCCCAAGACGACGTGAGCGACGACGTGGCGCGCCTGTCGATGAGCACGCTGTCGTTCCAAGACTATGTGCGTGAACGCATGCTCAAGCGCCGCCAGGCCGCGATGAATGCGCAATCGCGCCAGCAAGAACCCACCTTCGCCGAGTCGCGTCAAGACATGGAGCCCGACCTGCCCAGCGCGCTGGAGCAACGCTTGGCCGCACGCAGTGCCCAGCCCCAACCGCCCAAGGCAGCGCCCGCGCTGGCCGTGGTGCAAGCCCCGGCGGCACCGCGTGCCGCTGTGCGTGAGCCGCCGGTGCTGCGTGAAGAAGTGCGTGTGGCCCAGCCCCAGCCTGTCATGCAGATGCATGCCCCGATGGCACCCGTGCCTTCGCTGGCCGACACCACCAGCGCAGTCAACCAGGCCACGGCCCGCCGCGACCAGCAAGACATGATGAACGAGCTGCGCTCGATGAAGGGCCTGATCGAAGACCGCTTCGGTGCACTGGCCTTCATGGAGAAGATGCAGCGCCACCCGGCGCAAGCCCAGCTGATCCAGAAGCTGCTCGACTGCGGCTTTTCACCCGCACTCACCCGCAAGCTCGTAGAAACATTGCCCACCGAAGTGAGCGACGAAACCGCCTGGGCCGCCAACGTGCTTGAGCGCAACCTGCTGACAGGCGAAGGCGAAGCCGCACTCGAAGACCAGGGCGGTGTGTTCGCCCTCATCGGCTCCACCGGCGTGGGCAAGACCACCAGCGCCGCCAAGATCGCGGCCGCCTTTGCGGCCAAGCACGGCGCCAACCACCTCGGTTTGATCACGCTCGATGCTTATCGCGTCGGTGCCCATGAACAACTGCGCGCCTACGGCCGCATCCTCGGTGTGCCGGTGCACACCGCGCACGACCGCGCCTCGCTCGAAGACCTGCTGGAACTGTTGGCCTCCAAGAAGATGGTGTTGATCGACACGGCCGGCATGGCCCAGCGCGACACCCGTACCCGCGAGCTGCTGGAGATGCTGGCCCACCGCTCGATTCAGAAGCTGCTCGTGATCAACGCCGCCCTGCAAGGCGAGACGATTGAAGACGTGATGATTTCGTACCACGCAGCGGCCTGCAAAGGCATCGTGCTCTCCAAGATGGACGAAGCCGTGAAGCTGGCCCCGGCGCTCGACGCGCTGATCCGCCACAAGCTCAAGGTGGTGGGCGTGGCCAATGGCCAGCGTGTGCCTGAAGACTGGCACCGCTTGTCGGCCCACGCGCTGGTGCACCGTGCCCTGCGCGTGAACGTGAACCCCGCTTACCGCGTGGCCGCCGACGATGTGAACCTGATCTTCACTGCGCGCCAGCAAGTGCAACGCGCTCGCCCGCCGCTGCATGCTTGACCCGCGCGCCTGATTGAAAAAGCCAAATTTCCCCACGTGCCAGACCCCCACCAAGAAGCTCATGCACGACGTACTTGATTCATCGTTCCCGACCGACCAGGCCCACGGCCTGCGCCAGATGTTTGCCCACAACCGCGTGCGCTTCGTGCCGGTGGTGGCCAACCCGCACGTGGCGTTCGGCGGTGTGATGCTGGAACGCCTGTGCACCGCCTTCGGTGAGCAAGGCGCCCATGTGCTGGTGATCGACGCCGCCGAGCGCTCACCCTTGCCCAAAGAAATGGCCGCCCTCGAATTGAGCGAATGCATCGAGACCTTGTCGTCGCAAGTCTCTTACCTCGCCGCACGCGGCCTGCCGGTGCGCTATGTGGATGCACAAGGCTCCACCGCCAGCTTCTTGCAGGCAGCAGCCGACGCCGCGCCGCAGGCTGACGTGGTGATCGTGCATGCCACCGAATCTGACCTGTGCCGCCTGTTTGTGCGCAGCGAGGCACGCCCGCTGCTGCTGGCCGACGACCGCCCCTCCAGCGTGACACATGCTTATGCCGCGATGAAGCTGCTCAGCCAGCGCGCCGGCCTGGTGGTGTTCGATTTGCTGCTGTGCGCCGCACCCACCTCACCGCGCGCCGAACGCATTGCCATGCAGCTCGCCACCTGTGCCGATGATTTTCTGGGGGCCGTGCTGCGCGACTGGCTGCAGATCGACCCCGCGTCCGACGCGCGCGAAGCGCCCACCAGCGCCTTGCGCCGCTGGGCCCGCGACGTGCTGATGCAAACCCCCGGTGGTTCGCTGCCGTCAGTGGGGCTGCTCGGCGCGATGACCTCACAACAACACGTCTTGAATTGACCTCCCGGAGCCTCACCATGTACACCGCCAAAGGCCAACTCGACGTCAACTCGATGCTCAAGCAATACAGCCCGCTGGTGCGCCGACTGGCCCACCAGATGATTGCCAAGCTGCCTGCCAACGTGGAGCTCGACGACTTGATCCAGGTCGGCATGATCGGCCTCACCGACGCGCTGAGCCGGTTTGACGCCGCGCAGGGCGTGCAGTTCGAGACCTTCGCCACCCAGCGCATTCGCGGCGCCATGCTCGACGAGCTGCGCGGCAATGATTACCTCTCGCGTGGCGTGCGCAAGCAGCAGCGCAGCATCGAGACAGCGGTGCACAAGCTGGAGCAAAAGCTCGGCCGTGCGCCCGCTGAAAGCGAGATCGCCCGCGAGATGGGTGTGACACTCACCGAATATCAGGAACTCTTGGGCAAGGTGCGTGGCACCCAGCTCGTGTACCTGGAAGATATGTCGGGCGACGACGGCGACAACGATTTTCTCGACCGCCACGTGGCCGACGAAGGTTTCAACCCGCTCGCTCAGCTGCAAGACCAGCGCATGCGCGAAGCCCTGGTCGAAGGCATCAAGAACCTGCCCGAGCGTGAGCAGTACGTGATGAGCATGTACTACGAGCACGACATGAACCTGAAAGAAATTGCGGCGGTGCTCAAGGTGACTGAATCGCGTGTGTGCCAGTTGCACAGCCAGTCGATCGCCCGTTTGCGCGTGAAGTTGCGCGAGTGGTGATTGCAGAAAGACACGATGTTCCAGGTTTTCAAATCCAACCGCAGCGCCGCACCCGTGGCAGCTGCGGAACCGGTGGTGGCCGCCCAGCCTGATCTGCGCGCGGCCGTTCAGTCCATCGGCAAGCAGGCTTCGAGCATGGGGCGCGAGGTGGCCGAGGTGCGCGGCCAGCTCGACGACACCACCAAAGGTGCGGCCCGCCAGGCGCAGGCCGTGGCAGCTCTGGCCGAGCAAGTGAAGAGCATCACTCGCGCGCAGGAAGAAATCGGTGGCGTGACCACCGGCAGCCGTGAAGCCGTGACTCGCGCACGGCATGCCGTGGAAGGCATTGGCAGCGAAGTCTCGGGCATCGTCAACACCTTGCGCCACGTGGCCGATGCGGCGAGCCAGATCACCCAGATTGCACTGCAAACCCGCCTGGTGGCCTTCAACGCCTCGGTCGAAGCCAAGCGCGCTGGCGATGCCGGTCGCGGCTTCGGCGTGGTGGCCGATGCGGTGAAAGACTTGGCAGGCAAGGTCGAGAGCTCGTCCAAGGCCATCATGAGCACGGTGGGTGAGCTCGACACCCGGATCGAAGCGCTCGCGCGGGAGATTCAATCCAAGCCCAACCAGGCCGAGCAGGGTGCGTTTCAGCGCGCGCTCGCCGATCTGGAAGGCGGCGTCTCCAGCATCACCGCGGCGGCCGAACAAAGCCGCAACATCTGCAACGGCCTGAATGGCCAGATGGCGGCCCTCGAAGCCGAGATGCACCAGACGGGCCGTTCACTCGACACTGCGCTCACGCGCAGCGAATCCTTCCTCAAGGTGTCTGAACACCTGATCGAACTGGTGGCCGAGTGCGGCATCGAGACCGAAGACACCCCCTACATCGAAACGGCAAAGGAAGCCGCGTCACAAATTTCCAAACTGCTGGAAGACGCTTTGCGCACCGGCACCATCACGGCC
Source organism: Rhizobacter sp. (assembly GCA_014379885.1). The sequence continues at coordinate 351 of JACMKW010000599.1, read as the reverse complement.
GCCGACCTGTTCGACGAAAACTACAAGCCGATCGCGAAAACCAACCCGGCGCAAGTCACCACGCGCTTCGTGGAACTGGCCGACCGGCTTTTTCCCCAAGTGCAAGAGCGCGTGCTGGGCACCAGCAAGAAGATCGTCTTCTGCATCTCGGTCGACCGCAACGGCTACGTGGCCACGCACAACAAGGTGTATTGCAACCCGCAGCGCGGTGATGTGGCGTGGGACACGGTGAACAGCCGCTACCGCCGCATCTTCAATGACCGCACCGGCCTCGCCTCGGCGCGCAACCAGCGCCCCTTCCTGTTGCAAACCTACCGCCGCGACATGGGTGGCGGCAAGTTCGTGCTGTTG
>JACMKW010000598.1 GCA_014379885.1 Rhizobacter sp. | reverse complement strand
CCCGTGCTGCGGCCGAATCCGGCACCTTGTCGGCGATGGTGGGTGCTGACAAGGCGGTGTTCGAGCGCGTGAAACCCCTGCTCGCCACCTTTGCGAGCGACATCACCTTGTGCGGCCCGGTGGGCTGCGGGCAGGTGGTGAAGATCCTCAACAACATGGTGCTGTTCGAGACCGTGTTGGCGCTGTGCGAAGCACGCGCCATTGCCGAGCGCGCGGGCGTGGACGTGGCACTGCTGTTCGACACCTTGTCCAAAGGCTCGGCCGACAGCTTTGCCTTGCGCAACCACGGCATGAAATCGGTGCTGACGGATGACTTCCCCGAGCGCGCGTTCTCGGTGGAATACGCCCGCAAGGACTTGCTCTACGCCCTGCGCCTGGCGCGCGAAACCGGCGTTGACGCCCGCGGCGCGCGCACCGTCGACGGCTGGTACGAACAGGCCATTGCCGCCGGTTACGGCACCCACTATCACCCGGTCATCAGCCGCCTCATCGGCCGCCTTTGAACCCGCACCCTCCACCTTTGAAACACCACCATGGCCGACACCACACCCCCCGAGACCGCTTTTGCCGCCGACCGCGCCGACGGTGTGGCTGCGGTCGACCGCGCCTTGTGCATTGCCACCGAGCTTGCGCAGGCGAGCTCACCGCTCACGCTGGCCGACCTGGCGCGGCGCACCGGCATGTACAAGAGCACCTTGCTGCGCCTGCTGGCCTCGCTGGCGCGCGCCGGGCTGGTGGTTCACCGCAGCGACAAGCGCTATGCGCTCGGGCCGCTGGCGTTCCTGTTCGGCCGCTCGTTCGAGCTGACCTACGGCCTGAAAGAAGGCATCCAGCCGGTGCTGGAGTGGCTGGTGGGCAAGGGCACCGAAAGCCCGTCGTTCCATGTGCGCCACGGCAAAGACGCGCGGCTGTGCCTGTTCCGCATCGACTCCGGCCACTCCACGCTCGACCGGGTGCGCGCCGGTGATGTGTTGCCGCTCAACCGTGGCGCTGCCGGCAAGGTGCTGAACGCGTTTGCCGCCGGCATGCCTGCGGCAGGCGATGCGCCGCTGCTCTACACCTCGTTTGGTGAACGCGACCCGCTGTGCGGCGCGCTGGCCGCACCGGTGTTCGGCCCGGCGGGCATTCTGCTCGGCGCGTTGTCGTTGTCGGGCCCGCTGGAGCGCTTTTCTGACCTGGCCGTACAGCGCATGAATTCGGTGCTCTTCACCGCTGCCGAAAACGCCACCCGCACACTCGGTGGCCAGTGGCCGGCCGAGGCCAATCGCCTCGCGGGCTGAAGCAGCCTGCCCCGGGATGACACCGGGTTCAGCCGTGCGCCAACCCGCCTATGCTCGGGGGTTTGGAAACACCGGTACGGAGCACCCATGAAACGTCTTGAAGGCAAATCAGCCGTCGTCACCGGCGCCGCCAGCGGCATCGGCCGCGCCACCAGCATCTTGTTCGCCGAACACGGCGCCAGCGTGATCGCCGTCGACCGTGCGCCCGAAGTCGAGGCCACCGCCGAGGCCATTCGCGCCCAAGGTGGCAAGGCCGTGGCCCTGGTGCGTGACACCTCGCAAGAGGCCGACGTGGCCGACTACATCGAAACAGCGGTACGCACCCATGGCGGGCTCGACATCGTTTACGCCAACGCCGGTGTGAGCGGTGGCATGCGTGCCTTCGACGAGTGGACGGTCGAAGAGTGGATGCGCATCCTGAGCATCAACCTGATCGGCACCTTTCTCGCCATCAAGTACGCCACGCGTGTGATGGTGCCGGCCGGGCGCGGCTCCATCATCTGCACCGCCTCGGTGGCCGGCCTGCGCTCAGGCGCCGGCGGCCCGCCCTACAGCGCCAGCAAGGCGGGCGTGGTGAGCCTGGTGCAGACCAGCGCGAACCAGTTCGGCGGCACCGGCGTGCGCATCAATGCCATCTGCCCGGGCTTGATTGAAACCGGCATGACCAAGCCGGTGTTCGACCGGGCGCGTGAACGTGGCACTGAAAACAAGATCGGCCAGCTGAACCCGCTGCGGCGCGGTGGCTTGCCGCATGAGATTGCGTATGCGGCGTTGTTCCTGGCGTCGGATGAAGCGTCTTATGTGAATGGGCAGGCGTTGCCGGTGGATGGCGGGTTGACCAGTTCATTGCCAGTGGTGCCACCGCGGATGTGACGCTCCGTCATTCCCGCGAAAGCGGGAATCCAGCATGCGGGCCTTGCACGGTGCTTCGAAGGGCGGCACCAGGGTGCGATCCTGGATTCCCGCTCGGGCGAAGCCGGCCTGTCCTGAGGTATCGAAGGGCGGGAATGACGGGGGTGTGAATCACACCTTGGTGATACGCAGCCCGGCGTCCACCAAGATCACCTCACCCGTGGTCTTCGCCGCGCTGGCCCCGAGGTACCACGCCGTTTCGGCCACATCCTCCGGCGTGATCACCGCCTCCAATGCGGCGCGGCCCTTGTACCAGTCGACGCCACGCTGGTAGCCCTCGGCGCCGAGGCCCTCTTGCAACCACGGCGTCTCGACCAGGCCCGGGGCAATCGCATTCACCCGCACGTTGGGTGCCAGCGAACGCGCGAGGCCAACGGTCATGGCATTGAGCGCGCCCTTCGAGGCCATGTACGCCAGCGACGACCCCCGCCCCATCATCGACGCGACCGACGACACATTGACCACCCCCGAGCCCACGTTCTTGCGCAGCATCGGCGCTAGTGCACGCGTCATCTGGTACGCGCCGATCACGTTCACGCTGTAGATCTTGTGGAAGTCTTCGGCCTCGATGCCGTCGAGATCTTTCAGGTCGACAAACTTGGTGGTGCCCGCGTTGTTGACCAGCACGTCGGCACGGCCGAAACGTTTTTCCACTTCAGCAGCCAGACGGCGGCAGTCAGCGTCTTGCGCCACATCGGCCTTGACCACCAGCACCTCCGCGCCCAGGGCTTCGCACTGCGCGGCCACGGCTTCGGCCGGCGCGGGGTCACGCGAATAGTTGACGACCACGTTCCAGCCCCTGCCGGCATACAGCCGGGCGGTGGCCGCACCAATGCCCGACGACGACCCCGTGACGACACACACTTTTTTGCTCATGGCTGCACTCCTTGCCGGCGGTTCGATGAGAGACCGGTCAACGATGGTAGCTGGCTCGAAACCTGCAATGCCACGCCATCTCTCCTGCCGTGGACATGCCCATGAACACTCTCATCAAGGCCGTGGAAGTCTGGCTGCCCACGCCCGATCGCAGCCTGCTGGAATTCGGTGGCGGTTTGTTCGGCCAGGCGACCAGTTTTGGTGCAAGCAGCCGGGCCATGTGTTTTGGCCGCGGTGAAGGCCTGCCCGGGCGCGCCTGGTTCGACGGCCGGCCCATCGTGCTCAAACAACTCGAGGGCTCCTACTTCCGGCGCGCCGAGGCGGCGAAGCAGGTCGGCTTCACCTGCGCCATCGCGGTGCCGGTGTTCATGGGTGAGCTGATGACGGCGGTGGTGGTGTTCTTCTGCGGCGGCACGGCCGACCAAGACAACGCACACGACGGTGCGGTGGAGCTGTGGCGCAACAACGCACGGGTCACCTCCGACATGACACTCGTCGATGGCTACTTTGGCGGCGGCGCAGCCCAAGAGGGCTTCGAGGCCGTCACACGCGACACCTACCTGCCACGTGGCAGCGGCCTGCCCGGCATGGCTTGGCAAAAGGGCGCCGCGGTGCTGATCGACGACCTGGGACAGGCCGGCAAATTCCTGCGTGCCGACAGCGCGGCCGAGGTCGGCATCAACCGCGGCCTGGCCTTCCCCTGCAGCACACCGAGCAACGACGCCTATGTACTGGCCTTGTTGTCGACCACGCAGACGCCGATTGCCAAACGAATTGAATGCTGGGCCCCGGACGACGGACACCTGGGCCTGGTGCGCGAGTTCGGTTTTTGCGAATCAGCCGGGCCGCTGCGTGCCTCGGAAGGTGGCACGGTGTTGGCCGGGGCCATCGGCAAGGCGTTTGCGAGCGGGGTGCCGGTGATCAATGAAGCGGCTGGAACCGAGCCCGGCTGTGTGGGCGCGTCAGCGCAAGCCGCGGGGCTGCAGTCGCTGGTGGCCTTGCCGGTGATGAACGACGGCGCGGTGAGCGAGGTGGTGGCGCTGTATTTCTGAAAGCCGTCGGCTGTCAGGCCAGCAGTTCAGGCAGGCGCAGCGACAGCAGCAGCCCGCAGGCGATCAGGCCAACCAGGCCATGGGCCTGGCGCGAGCGCAAAGCTGCCTGCGCCGGGGCACGCTGCTGGCTCAAGGTGAACAACACGAACGATGCCGAAGCCGAGGCGATGAGCACGATCGAGATGACAAAGCTGAGCCAAGCGCCCTCACCACGCTGCGGCATTGCCGCGACGGCCTGGCCGAGCAGGAACCCGAAGCCGAGCGCCAACAGAAAACGGCTGCGTGAAGAAGTGGGGGCGTGGGTGCGGTTCATGGCGACGATCGTGCCGCAAGAACTCGCTCGCCGATCCGCGAAGTTCGTGGCGAATTCCCGGGCTTTTCAGCTTCTGCTCAAACCGGCAATGGCGCCATATGCAAGCTGACGATGCCCACCTCGTCACCCGCCAGCCGCGGGTAGCGCTGCATCACCAGCGGGTCATGGCCGGGCACCACGTGCTGCGGCGAATCGGCCGCGGCGGTGATGCGGCGGTGGCCTTCGAGCATGTCGGCCACGTTGAACACCAACGGGAAGGCATGCACCCGCTCGACGTTTTCGTAGTAGTGCGCCGCGTCGGAAGCAAGCACCACCCAGCCGCGCGCCGTTTTCACGCGCACCGATTGCAGGCCCTGCGTGTGGCCGCCAATCAGCATCAGCTCGACACCGGGTGCAAGTTGGCTGTCACCGTTGTGGAACACCACGCGGTCGGCGTACACGTGGCGCACCAGCTCCACCACGTCGTCCACTGAATACGCATGGCGCAGCGCAGGGTGGCACATGCAGCGCCCGGTGGTGAAGTTCAGCTCCAGGTCTTGCACATGGAACCGTGCGTTGGGCAACTTGCCGAGGTTGCCAGCGTGGTCGTAGTGCAGGTGGGTGAGCACCACGTCGTGCACGTCTTCAGGCGCCACGCCGACGTGCTTCAAGGCCTCGATGGGGCAGCGCAGAAAGTTGCGGTCGCGCGCCACGCCGGTGGCGGCGCTGAACCCAGTGTCGATGAGGATGCTGCGCGTGGTTGACTTGAGCAGCCAGACGAAAAAATCCATCGGCATCGGCCCGTCGTGCGGGTCGCGCGGTAGGAAGTTGTCGCTGCGCTGGCGCGGCATTCGCGCGTAACGGATGGCGTAGACCTCGTAGGTGTCGCTGTCGCAGGTGTTGTCGCGGTGGTCGTCATCCATGGCCGATGCAGTTTATGGCGCGGCTCGCTACAGTCGTCTCATGGTCACCCCGCCCCCTAACGACACACCCGTTCTGCTCTTCAAAACGCCCGCCGCCTGGGAGCGCTGGCTGGCCAAGCACCACGGCCAATCGAAAGGGCTGTGGGTGCGCATGGCCAAGAAGGACTCGGGCCTCGCCTCGATCACCTACCCCGAGGCCTTGCAGGCGGCCCTCTGCTACGGCTGGATCGACGGGCAGAAGAAGGGCGAAGACGAACAGTACTGGCAGCAGAAGTTCACGCCGCGCGGTGCGCGCAGCATCTGGTCGAAGATCAACCGCGACAAGGCGCTTGCGCTGATCGAGCAAGGGCTGATGCAGCCCGCCGGGCTTGCCGAAGTGAAACGCGCCCAGGCCGATGGCCGCTGGGAAGCTGCCTACGACGGCCAGCGCACGGCGACCGTGCCCCTCGATCTGCAGGCCGCGCTCGACGCCAACAAAAAAGCGCGCGACTTCTTCGCGACGCTGGACAGCGTGAACCGCTATGCCATCCTGTTTCGCACGCACAACGCCAAGAAAGCCGAGACACGCGCCAAGCGCATTGCACAGTTCGTGGCGATGCTCGCGCGACACGAAAAGATCCACGCCAAATGAGGCAGCCGTCGGGTCGCCACGGATTCCCAGGCGCACATGCGCTGCCGACACTAGTGCGCATACCCAGATAACAACATGAGACACATACCATGCACGTGCTTCGCCGCAACTTCCTGCGCAACAGTTTTCTCGCGCTCACCCTGGCCGGCAGCCTCGCGCTGCTGGGCTGCGCCTCGGGCCCCACGCCCTACAGCGGCGATGCAGGCTGGGTGGGCACCTGGGGCGCCAGCCCGGTGGGTGACACCAGCGTCAACTACAACAACCAGACGCTGCGCCTGATCACCCACGTGACACTCGGCGGCGAGCAGGTGCGCATTCGTTTGTCCAACAGCTTCGGCAACCAGCCGTTGGAAGTGGGCGCGGCGCAGGTGGGCCTGCGTGCCAGCGGCGCTGGGGTGGTGCCGGGCTCGCACCGCAAGCTGAGCTTCGGTGGCTCACCTTCGATCGTGATCCCGCCGGGCGCGGTGGTGGTGAGTGACGCGGTGGCCTTGAGCGTTGGCCAGGGCGCCGACTTGGCAGTGAGCCTGTACCTGCCGAAGAACACCGGTCCGGTGACGCAGCACTTTCTTGCGTCGCAAACCTCCTACGTGTCGGGCCTGGGCAACTCGGCCGACAGCGATGACGGCGCGCCCTTCGCCACCAAGCTCACCAGCTGGCCCTTTCTGAGCGGGGTGGAGGTGCTGGCCGGCAGCGGCGCACGCGCCGTCGTGACCTTTGGCGACTCGATCACCGACGGTTTCAAGTCCACCGTCGACACCAACGGCCGCTGGCCCGACCAACTCGCGCGGCGCCTGCAGGCCAGCGGCAAGAAAATCGCGGTGGTCAACCACGGCATCAGCGGCAACCGCCTGTGGTGGGACGCCCCCGCCGCTGTGCCACGCTTCGGTGCCAACGGCCTGGCGCGCTTCGAGCGCGACGTGCTGGCCGTGACGGGTGCGTCGCACGTGGTGGTGCTGCTCACCATCAACGACATCGGCCAGCCCGGCGCACGCAAGGCGCCCGAGCAGGAGGTGTCGGCCAACCAGATCATCGTCGGCCTGCGCCAGCTCATTGCACGCGCGCATGCGCGCGGCCTGAGAGTGATCGGTGGCACGCTCACACCCTTTGACACCTACAACGGCGCGCCTGGCTACTACACCGCCGAGAACGAAGCCAAGCGCCAGGCTGTCAACGCGTGGATTCGCAGCAGCAAAGAATTCGACGGGGTGATCGACTTCGACGCCGCCACACGCGACCCGGCCAACCCGTCGAAGTTCTTGCCCGCTTATGACAGCGGCGACCGCCTGCATCCCAACGATGCGGGCTACAAGGCGATGGGCGATGCGGTGAATCTGTCGTTGTTCGACTGAAGAGCGTCGTCAGCGAGGGTCAGCAAAATTCAGCGAGAGGCAGCCGGGGCAGCAGGGGGCACCGGCACCGTCACACCCGGCATCAGCGAGATCTCGTCTTGCACCCGCACGCCGGTGACGAAGTGGCGCGTTTCACCGAAGCAGCTGGTGGGCAGCCCCACCTTCTCTTCATAGTGCAGGGAGACGCGCTTGCCCATCACCTTGTTGATCTGCTCGGCCACCGCGTCGTCGCGCACGGTGAACCGGAACATCTCGGGTGCTGCGCCCGGCATCGAGACCAGCGACAGCTCACCTTCCCAGGTCTTGCACAGCCAGCCCTTGTCTGACAGCTTTTGCAGCCAGCCCGCGCGCTCGCCGGTGGAGTAGCTCCATTTCGACACGATGTAGATGTAGCCCGCAAGCAAGAGCACGAAGATCAGCGGCAGCAGCAGCCAACGGGACAAGCGCATGGGGTTCCTCCGGCGGTTTTCAGATGACGCCGGTTTATAACCCAGCCTTTGGTGCACCGCACAGTTCTTCTGGAGCCATCAACATGAAAGCCGAAGCCCATGCTGCACTCCCCGCCGGGCTGGACAAGCTCGATGCCAAGATCCTGCGTTTGCTGCAGGCCGACGGCCGCATCTCCAACCTGAAGCTGGCCGAGGCCATTCACCTCTCGCCCACAGCGGTGCTGGAGCGGGTGAAGCGGCTCACGCGCGATGGCTTCATCCTCGGCTACGAAGCGCGGCTCAACCCGAACAAGCTCAACGCGGGAATGATGGTGTTCATCCAGGTGGTGCTCGACCGCACCACACCCGATGTGTTCAACGCGTTTCGCGCCGCGGTGCAGGTACGCCCCGAGATTTTGGAATGCCACATGGTGGCCGGCGGCTTCGACTACCTCATCAAGACGCGCGTGGCCGACATGGCGGCCTATCGCGAGCTGGTGGGCGCCGTGATCTGGACGCTGCCCGGCGTGCGCGAGACGCACACCTATGCGGTGATGGAAGAGGTGAAGAACACCACGGCGCTGGCGCTTTAGGGCAAGCACGTCATCCCGGCGAACGCCGGGATCCATTGCATGCCCATCGAGGTGTTTGCTGAGCTTTGAGGCTGTGCCGCCTGTGGATCCCGGCGTTCGCCGGGATGACACGAATCAGTACCCGCCAGGGCGCCGTTCCAAATGGCGGAACATGATGCGGCCCTTGCTCAAGTCATAAGGCGACAGTTCCAGCGACACCTTGTCACCCGCGAGGATGCGGATGTGGTGCTTGCGCATCTTGCCGGAGGTGTAAGCCACGAGCTGGTGGCCGTTTTCAAGCGTCACGCGAAAGCGCGAGTCGGGCAGCACTTCGGTCACTGCGCCTTGCATTTCGATCAGTTCTTCTTTGGCCATGGTCGTCTCCGATGAGTTGGCGATGCGACGAACGCAAGGCCAAGGCTTGGGGGGCCTTGTCAGAGACGATTCGAAGAGGGTGCAGACTTGTGGGAAGGTCGGCTGGGTTGAACGCGCGATTGTAACGCCGGGGCTATTCCCCAGCCCCGCCCAGGGGTGCCAACAAAGCCTGCAAATCATCGCTGCTGAACTTGCGCGCCGCCGCATCGTCATGCCCCAGCACACCTTCGGCCAACGCCTGCTTGCGTGCCTGAAGTTCCAGCATGCGCTCTTCGATGCTGCCTTCGACCACCAGCTTGTACACAAACACCGGCTGATCTTGGCCGATGCGGTGGGCGCGTGCGGTGGCCTGCTCTTCCACCGCCGGGTTCCACCACGTATCCATGTGGATCACGGTGTCGGCCGCCGTCAGGTTCAGGCCCAGGCCGCCGGCCTTCAGGCTCACCAGAAGAATCGGCACCTCCTGCGCCTGGAATCGCTTCACGACCGCACCCCGCTGCGCGACCGGGGTGCGCCCGGTGAGCGCGAGCCAGGGCAGTTGCAGCCCATCAAGCTCGTGTTCGATCAGGCCCAGCATCTCGGTGAATTGCGAGAACACCAGCACACGCCGCCCTTCGGCCACCAACGCGGGCAGCATGTCGCGCAGCAGCTCGAGCTTGGCGCGCTCCATGGTCTTGGGCATCTTGCTGCCTTTGAGCAGGTACGGGTCGCAGCACACCTGGCGCAGCTTCAAAAGCGCATCGAGGATGCTGATTTGCGCGCCGGCAAAACCCTTGCGCTGCAACACCCGGCGCACGATCTCGTCAGAAGCCACCCGCACACTTTCGTACAGGTCGCGCTGGCGGCCTTGCAGCGTCACACGCTTGATCACCTCGGTGCGCGGTGGCAGCTCGGTGGCCACGTCTTGCTTGCGACGGCGCAGGATGAAAGGCCGCACCCGTTGTGCGAGCAGGTGTGCTCGCAGCGTTTCGCCGTTTTCTTCAATGGGTTTTCGCCACAGCCGAGCAAAGCTGCGCGCATCGCCCAGAAAGCCGGGCATCAGAAAGTCGAACTGCGCCCACAGTTCGCCCAGGTGGTTTTCAAGCGGCGTGCCGGTGAGGCACAGGCGATGGCGTGCCTTCAGGCGGCGCACCGCGTTGGCGCTGCGGCCGGCAGCGTTCTTCACCGTCTGCGCTTCATCGAGGATCAGCAGGTGAAAGGGCTGGGCGGCCAGTGCTTCGATGTCACGCCACAGGAGCGGGTAGGTGGTGAGCACCACGTCGTGCTCGGCCATGCGTGGAAAGTCTCGGTGGCGGTCCGGCCCCTGCAGCGTGAGCAGGCGCAGTGCCGGCGCCATGCGCTTCGCTTCGGCCTGCCAGTTGAAGATCAGCGAGGTGGGCAGCACCACCAGCACGGGCACGTCCAGCCTGCCGGCCTGTTGCTCGACCAGCAAATGCGCCAGGGCCTGTGCGGTCTTGCCCAGACCCATGTCGTCGGCCAGGATGCCGGCGAGTTGCTGCTCGCGCAGGTATTGCAACCAGGCCAGCCCTTGCAGCTGATAAGGCCGCAGGCTCACGCCCAGGCCGGCCGGTGCCGCCACCGCTTGCGGCTCACCCACCCCTTGCAGGCGCTGCGCCAGCGAGCGCAAACCGGCCTCGCCTT
>JACMKW010000597.1 GCA_014379885.1 Rhizobacter sp. | reverse complement strand
CGCAACACCGACGGCAGAGTCGCGCCTGGCTCGGGCGTATGCATGTTGATGCCACAGCGCAAGGTGCTGACCTTGTTGTGGTGCCGCCCATGAACCGCCTCGCGAACACGGCGCGAGCCGTACTCGCTGATGGGCGCGACAAACGCGGCATGGCGCAACTTCCAGTCCCACTCCGCGGGAGTGAAACTGTCGAACTCTTCCGGGCCGTGAATGCGCAGGCTGACGGGCGGCCCGCCCAGCACACGGCACATGACGGCTATGGCGGTGGCGTTGCCGAAGTTGGCGTGGATGTGGCTGCACCCGCGCGCCACTCGCAACAGCACACAGGCCTCACCAACATACATCAGGTACTTCCAGATGCCACGCCCGCTCTTCGAGCCCACCGCGACTGCGTCGAACACGGCCCTCGCCAACCGGTGCGGTTGCCGCAGCCCGGTGAGGCCAAGGCAGCCCAGCGCGCGCATCAGGCTGTGTGCGGTGTAGGCCGTGCGTTGCGCCTCTTCATGGTCGGCGGGCTCCACCAAGGCACCACCAAAACGCCGCGCCGCCACGCGCGTGACCACGGCCCCCAAGGCCTCCAACGCGTGAATCTCGCGCCGCATGGTGGTATGGCTGGGGGCGGGATAGACGTTGGTGAAGTAGCAGACGTGGCTTTTCATGTCCAGGTTCACCCGGTTTACATCACCCCTTCAAATTCCCTCGCGCGTGGGTTCATGTCTTTGCGGTTGATGCGGTGCGCTGCCGTCAACAAACGCATGACGGCTTGGCGGTGCGGCGCGGTTTCTACCTCGTCGTAGCGGTGATCCACACGGGCCTGGCGCGCGTCTTCCTGAACGATCTTGAACGAACCATGGCGCCCAGGTTGCTCGCGCAGGCGGCGGTGCAGCGCCGTGCCGGTGATCACCTGCAGGCGGTTGAGCGAGACACGTTCAATGACGCGCTCGTGCTGTTCGAGAAACTCGGCGCTCAGGTGAACGTCTTGCGCTGTTTCACCCGGGTAGCCAATGACCATGGTGCAACGTGTGGAGATGCCGGCAGCCGTTGCGTGGTGCAGGAAATCGCTGACTGCACCACGACGCGTGCCCTTTTTCATGAGGTCGGCGATGCGCTGGCTGCCAGTCTCCAGGCCCGTTGTCAGGCGCACACAGCCAGCGTTGGCGGCAGCCTGCAGATCAGCCGCCGACAAACCGTTGTCGGGTTCTGGGCCTACGTGCACGGCACCGATCCACTGCCCCTGGGGCACGGCGTCCTGCATGCCCACAGCGAGACGCCGCCACATGTCCACATTGCTGTTGAGCTTGAGGTCGGTGAAGACAAAACGCGACACCCCATGGCCACGGTGGTGAGTGGCAATTTCGCTCAGCACGTTGTCGGGGCTGCGGCTGCGGTAGGTGCGGCCTGCGGTGCTCGTCACGTCGCTACAAAACGTACACACGCCCCAGCCACAACCACGCCCGGTGATGATGGGCACGATGCGGTTTGGGTAGGCCGCCCAGGGAAAGTCGCTGTAATCCGGAAAGGGCACGGCGTCGAGTTCTTTCAAGGGGGGTGCCATCGCACCGCGCGTTCCTGCCGCAGCATGTGCCACCACAACGCCGGAGTGCACGCTGGGATCTTGGCCATTCAACACCGCGTGAAGAATGGCTGGCAGCGCCAGTTCGACCTCACCCGCGGCCAATGCGCTCAGCCCGTCGATGGCAGCCCAGTCGTCGATGATCTCGGGTTGGCTGAAGTACGGCCCACCCATCACCACCGGAATGCCTTGTTGTTTGCACAGCGCACACAGGCGCTCGCACACCGAGCGGTACATCAGGTAGGTGGAGATCAACACCACCTCGGGCCGGTGCCGGCTGAGCGCCTCGGTGAAGCCTTGCACCACCGCGTCGTGGTGTGCGGTGATCTCGGAGGCGCGGCTCGCGGCCAACCGATCTCGCCAGCGGCGAACGCCATCAATGCGCGAGGTGGCCGCGTGGTGATTGAGCTTGGCCATGAGCAAACTGAAACGGTGCGGCCTCACCTCGCGGGTGACACCACCCACGCCCACCATCAAGGGCGAGAAGACGCTCACGCTCATGTTGGCGGCCCGCAGCACAGCCGCCATGTAGCCGATGGACAGCGTGGGATAGCGGGCGAAATTGTTCAGGTCGACAAGGAGCACCCTGTGCGCACGATTCATGACCACTCCCTCATTTCTGCTTTTGTTTTGTATGAGCGCCGATTCTCCAGCGGCGAAGCCGGGCCTGCGCTCGCGTCGCCCCCCTCAGACACGGGGCGAACCTGAGCCTCACTTGCCAATGCAGAACCGACTGAAGATCTCACCCAGAAGGTCGTCGGGTGTGAACGCGCCGGTGATTTCAGACAGCGCGTTGTGCGCGAGGCGCAGCTCTTCGGCCAACAGGTCGAGCGCCGGCTCGGCAGATGCGGTCTGCGCCTGAGCGGCCTGCAGGTGCGCTTGCGTGCGCTGCAAGGCCTGCACGTGGCGCGCCCGTGCGATGAACAAACCTTCGGGTTGGGCGTGCCAGCCGGCAAGCTCGAGCAGGCGGCGGCGCAGCGCGTCCAGGCCTTCGCCGGTGTGGGCCGACAAGGCGAGGCCCGGGGTGGCCGGTGCCGCGGCCAGGTCGCTCTTGTTGAACACGTGCAGCACCCGCTCGGCCAGCGGCGCCAGGCGCTGCGCGATCTGGGCGTCGCCTGCGTCGTAAGCCACATCGCCAAGGCGCGTGAGGTCGTGCATGAAGAGCACGGCGTCGGCACGGGCGATCTCGTCCCAACTGCGTGCGATGCCGATGCGCTCGACTTCGTCGCCTGCTTCGCGCAAGCCTGCGGTGTCGATCACGTGCAACGGCACACCTTCGATCTGGATGGTCTGGCTGACCTTGTCGCGCGTGGTGCCCGGGATGGGCGTGACGATGGCCAGCTCGGCGCCGGCCAGCGCGTTCAGCAGCGAGCTCTTGCCCACGTTGGGTTGGCCGGCCAGTACCACCTGGATGCCTTCGCGCAGCAGCGCACCCTGGCGCGCTCGGTCGAGCACGGTCACCACCTGCATGGCGATGGTGTCGAGCTGGCCGCGTGCGTCGGCTTTTTGCAGGAAGTCGATGTCTTCTTCGGGGAAGTCGAGCGTGGCTTCGACCAGCATGCGCAGCGTGACCAGGCGTTCGCGCAGGCCGTCGATCTCGTTGGAAAAAACGCCGGTGAGCGAGCGGCTGGCCGAGCGTGCGGCCGCTTCGGTGCTGGCGTCGATCAGGTCGCTGACCGCTTCGGCTTGCGCCAGGTCGAGCTTGTCGTTGAGGTAGGCACGCTCGGTGAACTCGCCCGGCTCGGCCAGGCGCAGGCCGATGCCCTGGCCCGCTTCGAGGCAACGCGCGAGCAGCAACTGCAAGACCACCGGGCCGCCGTGGGCCTGCAGCTCCAGCACGTCTTCGCCGGTGTACGAATGCGGGCCGGGGAAGTGGATCGCCAGGCCCTGGTCGATGGGCTGGCCTTGCGCGTCAACAAACGGCAGGTAGCTCGCGTAGCGCGGCTTGAGCGGGTGGCCGCAGACCGCGTCGATCAGCGGCTGCAGGCTGGCGCCGGAGGCGCGAACAATACCCACCGCGCCGCGCCCCGCCGCGGTGGCGATGGCAACAATGGGTTGGTGGTGGCGCGGCAGCATGGCCGCGATTGTCCGCGAGGCGCCGCCGAAGTGCCCGGCGCAAAGGCATCTTCAGAAGCGCGATCTACAGCAGCGCTATTTGCCGAGCACACCCAGCTGCTTGTTGATGACCCACTGCTGGGCGATCGCGAGGACGTTGTTGGTCAGCCAGTACAGCACCAGACCGGCAGGGAAGCCGAAGAACATCACCGAGAACACCAGCGGCATGATCCACATCATGCGGGCCTG
>JACMKW010000596.1 GCA_014379885.1 Rhizobacter sp. | reverse complement strand
TGACGAAGTCGATGTTGCCGCCCTCCAGCACCACCTTGCTGTCGCCGCCAATCATCTCGATGCGCTGGCTGGCGGTGATGGTGATCTCGTCATTGACCGAGACGACGGTGATGCTCTTGTCGGCCAGGATTTCCAGCTGATCGGTGTGCGCGCGCAATGAGAGGTTGCCGTTGGCCGCAATGGCCTGCAACTCGCCCTGGTGCGTATACAGGCTGGTGGTTTGCCCCGAGATGAGGCTCGCCGTGTGCGCGGCTGCGGCGTGCACGTCGCCTTGGGCGGTGAGGCTGGTGTCTTGCCCGGAGAAGACGGCCAGCGTGGCGGGGCTGGCCACCATGGCGGCGCTGGGGGTGTCAATCACCACATAAGGCTCGGCGAACTGCTCCACCGCGTCACCGGCCTCGCGCCCGTTTGCCGTCTTCTCAACTGCGTGTTTGCCTTGCAGCTTCGGGTCGATGGCCGCGATGAGCCCTTGCAACGCCTCCTTGTCGTTGGCGGCATGGCTGGCCAGTTTCATCGCGCCCTGGGCCTGCGCCGCATCGCTCAACGACTGGCCCAGTTGCTGCGCGCCCTTGAGTTGGGCGACTGCCTCTTGTGCATCCATCTGCGTGCCTTGCGCGCTGCCATAGCTGCCGGCGCGAGCCGTGGTGCTCAACAACAGGCCCTCGGCCGCGCGCACGCTGGCCCAGCCGTCGGTGTGTGCGTAGAAGCCGCTGCCGAGCCAGGCACCACGCTGGCTGCTCTGTGCACCCTGGCCAATGATGTGGCCCAGGCTGAGCTCGCTCCAGGGGCTGCCCTGGCTAAGGCTTGCCAGGCGCATGCGCAGCTGGCTGGTGGCGTCGTCGATCACCCACTGGTTGATGCCTTCACCGTCGAGCGTGTGGCTGTGCCAGCCGGAGAGTGTGCCGGGGTGGTTGGCGCCCGAATCCACACCCGCCGGCCACGGCAGAGCGTCTTGGCCGTTGTGGAGTTGGCCAACGATGAGGGGGCGGTCCAGGTCACCTTCGACGAACTCCACCAGCACTTCGGTGCCGATGCGTGGCATGAAGACGGCGCCCCAGTTGGCGCCCGCGCTGGCTTGTGCAACGCGCACCCACTGGCTGGCCGCGGCGTTCCCGGGTGCATGGCCGGTTTCTTCCTGGCCTGGTGTCAGCGGGCCGCTGATGCCGCCGGCCAAGGGCGCTTTGCCACGCTGCCAGGGGAACTGGATGCGCACGCGCAAATCGCGTTCGGTGGTGACAGCGTCATCGGGGTGGCCAACGACCAGCGCGGTCTGCACACCGGGGGCAGAGGGCTTGGAGTAGTCCGCAGGGACGAGGGTGGCTGCAGCGGGAGCTGCGCTGAAGTGGTTGCAGTAGCTGCCGGCTTCGAGTTCGGTGCTCTTGAGCAACTGGGCTGCTTCGCTGCCAAGGTTGTTGGCGGCTTCGTGCCGCACGCTGAGCACGACGAACTGGTTGTCGGCGCGATCCGTCAGGCCGCCATAGAGGCTGTGTTCGGTGAGGGTGAAGTTGGCACCGGGGGCGAGGGTGCGCACGGCGCTGTCGCCGCTGAGTTGCTTTGCGCGCAGGTCGTGGCGGGCGAGCGCGAGGGCGACGCGGGCATCGGCCAGAGGGCTGTGAGCCTGGTCATCGTCGGCGTTGTGCTCGGCAAAGCGGCGTTCGCCACGGCCGTCGTAGATCTCAAGCGTGGGGACAACACCTGCGCTCAGCGCGCTGCGTTGCTCGGCGCTCACGCCGGCCAGCTGGCGCGCGTCCCAGGCAGCCTGGGTGACGGCATTGGGTTGAACGCTGCGTGCGACGGCGATAGAGGTGATGGTGTCTTCCGGCAAGCCCGCTTTTGCAAAAGACTGACGCACGTCGGGCTTGCCGAAACGCAGAGCGCCCAGATCAGGGCGCTTGGCCTGCGCGTCGCTGATCACCAGGCAATGTTTGGCGGCCTTGGCCTCGCTGAGAGGCTTGCCGTCGTCGGTATGAAGCAGGCGCCAGTTCCAGCCCTCTTCGCTGAGCAGCCGGGCCACGAAGGCAGCGTCGGTTTCGCGGTATTGGGTGGTGGTGCCGCGCAGGGGCGCCGCGTTCAGCGCCTCGGGGCTGAGTTCGAGCTTGAAGTTGGCCTGCGGGTAGGCACGCAAGACGATGCTGATGATCTCGTCGGCACGCTGGCCCAGGAACACTCGGCTGTCTTGGCGCAAGCCGAGCAGGTGAGTGAAGGCCACCAGCTGAAGGCGGTAGCGAGCCAGGCCGCCATCACTGCCGAGCTGGGCGGCCTGAGACACGTAGCCATGCCATGTGCGGTAGCTGCCGTCGGCGCACATCAGGCGCAGGCTCATTTGCTCGCCGATCAGGGCCTTGAGCTCCAGGTGCGCGCTGGTGCTTAGGCAGTCCACCGTGGCGAGCAGCGGTGCCAAGGGCTGCGCTTGCGCACCGAGGCCGCTCAGGTCTTCTTGCCATTGCGCGCGCTCGACCACCAGCGAGGCGCTGGGCAGCGCCGTTTCGAGCTGCATCAGCCGCTTGTTCTGGCTGATGCTGAGCAGCGCCTTGAGGCGGTTGAGGCCTTCGGTCACTGACTGGGCCACGGTGGCAATGTTCATTGTTATCTCCCTCTCTCTGTCTCGCTGCACGTTCCATCCCCGTGGTACGCATCGCGCGCCCGGTCGGATGAACCGGGTTGAATTCAGCAACTCATGGCAAGGTGATCGTCACGTGCGCTGCTTGCGGCGCGAGTTTCACAACGTCTTGATAGGCCGCCAGATCACGCTCGGTGCTGCGCGCAAGCTGCCAGCGCAGGCCGGTGAAGGCCAGCACGCCGAGCAGCGCAAACACCGAAGCAATGACCCACA
The DNA here is from genome assembly GCA_014379885.1 of Rhizobacter sp. The sequence continues at coordinate 9,978 of JACMKW010000596.1, read as the reverse complement.
GCGGCACTTCGTTCTTGAGCCGGTTGGTGACTTGATCGGGTGGTGCCCAGTGCGGTGCAAAGGTGGCACGCGAGCCCTTGAGGTGCGCGATTTCGTCGCCCAATCTGGCAGTGAGGTAGTTCAGCTTCTCGCTGCCTTCGATGATGTACTTGCCCTGAAAGCCCATCAGCAGGCACATGTGAAAAACCTCCAGGATCTGGATGCGCGCGGCGCCCTCGCGGCGCAGCGCCTCCAGCTTCACGAAGAATTGCTCACCAGCCAACTGCTCGCCGAAAAATTGCAGCTGCAGCGGCTGGCGCTGCCACGCGTCGCGCACCTTGAACTGCGACATCAGAATGAGCTCGTCGACCGTGGCGCAGAAGGCGTACTTGCACAGATGCACGTCTTCGGCCGAGCTGCCAAGCTTGGTGGCCCCGCGCTCCACGCCGGTGAGGAACTCCTTGATGTGCGAGCGGAAGGTCTCGGCCTCGCCCGGGGCTTGTTTGGCACGCAGCAGAAACAGCAGGTAGAAGCCGTCGTACATCAAGTCAAGCAGGGTGCGTGCTTCGCGTGGCGTGCTGCCGCTGGTGGGCGTGAGCGAGCCTGGCGTGCCGCCGTTGAACAGAGAAGGGGGTTGAGTAGCTTGAGCGTTCATGCGTTGATGGCGATCAGTTCAAGTTTGAGATCTGCGATGCCGCTAGGCACATACAGTGACACGGCCTGCGCTTGCAGCATTCGTTCGTACAGTGCGCCGCGTGGCTCCACGGCGAAGTAGTAGCTGCCGGGCCGCACCGGGATGGCCGCTGGCACTTGCGGCGCATGTGTGAGTTGCACACCGGCCATGGCCGAGAGCACAAGTTTTTCAACGTCTTCAGGCGCACCGATCTTGAAGCGCAGCGGCACGGCTTCCACCAGCTCGGCGGGAGCCATGGTGGCGCTGACGCCGAGGTAGAGGTTGGTGCCTGCTGTGATCTGCTGCGCGTCGAGCCGGCCTTGGTGGAACGAAGGGCGCACCTCCGACAACGCGATGGCGAAGTAGCGCGTGGAGATCACCGTTTCGAGCAGCTCGCGTATCACGTGGTCCAGCTTGAAGAAAGCGGGGCCGGGGTTGGCGTGGTCATAGGCCGGCAGATCGGCCAACGTGAAGCCCTTGGAGAAGGTCATCAACGCGCCCGCCAGCTCCAGCAGGCGCTGGAACAGCCGCTCCGGGTGCAGGCCGGGGTGGCGCATCAGGTGCGACAACGAGGCGTAGGCGCCGCTGGCGGTGTGGAGCAGCCAGAACGACGCCACGTCGCCCGAGCGGAACTCGATGACGTTCTTCGAGGGCTCGCGGTGAAAGCCATAGAGTGCGTCGACCTTGGCCTGCAGCACGTCGAGCAGGCGGCGCAGGTAGAGAAACATCACCGGCGAGGCCTGGATGGTCAGCGAGGGTGGCACGTAGCGCGGGTCCAGCTCGAAGCCCCCGGTCGCATTGCGCCTCACGCGCAGCACGGGCATCGTCACCAGGTGACCACGAGGGTCATGCTCTGCAAGCAGTTTGACCGACTTGCCCAGCACGCTGATCTGTGCCGCCGTGGCGTCGGTGAACTGATCTTCAATGTCTTTTTGCACCTGGTAGTAGCGCGTGGCCGTGTCGGCCTCTTCGCGGCTCGGTGCGAAGTTGCTGCCATTGGCGCGCAGCGGCGCGGTGGCGGCATGCAGCACCACTTCGTTGACCTGCCCGAAGGCGGCGTCCAGCGCGAGCGGCGCAGGCAGTTCGTCTTCGGCGGGTGCGTTGTAGAACTCGCCATCGGGCAGCACCATTTGCAGCTCGAGCAGCCGCAGGCGGCCGGCCTGCAGTGCATCGGTGTCGACCTTCACGCTTCGCACGCCCCAGGCATAGGGGTGTAGGCCGCGCACGGCTTGTGCCAGGCGCCACTCGTGATAAGCGTCTTGCTGCTGAAAGTGCTGAGGCCGCAAGAACAGGCCTTCGCCCCACAGAACCTTAGGTGTCGGAATCAAGTTCTACCTTCCAGCAAGAGTTACTTCGCGGCACATGCCGTGTTGTTGAGTTTCATGGCCGTACTGGTGATGCCTACCGGCTCGCCCGACGCAACGCTCAGGGCACACGCATGCGCTCCCAATACGAAGCCTTCGTCAAGCTGAAAGGTCTCCAGCTCGAATGCATAGCGCCAGCGTTGGGCGGCCGGAGCCCGAAACATGGCCACCACACCGATGTGCGTGGCCTCGCGTGCCCAGCGTTCGTTGATCTGCTGTTGCTGGCCCGGCAGCAACACGATCTCGCGGCTTTCAATCAGTTCGTCGGCAAGCACCTCTTTCTCCTTGGTGCTGTTACCGAAAGTTTCATATGGCGCATTCAGAAAGGCCGCCGGGCTGCGCAACTTGTAGACGCGAACCACCAGTGACAAGGAGCGCCCGGCCGCGTCGACGTTGAGTGAATCGCTGGCTGCAAGCCTCAGTTTCAAGCGCCGCGCTGGCTTGGCGGACTCCGGCAACTCGGGCACTTGTGGCACTTCAGGCTTCTTGAAGCCAATGGTCTCCAGCGCTTTGTCACTCATGTTGCCTAGCCCCGTACCCAGCTTGCCAGCGGTTTCGCACCCCACGAGCGCCAAGCTGGCAAGCAGCACGACGACGCGCATCAAACACCTATTCAGTGGGTTGCCTCGCTTGATCATCTTCGACTTCAATCGCGCCTTGTCTTTTGTCGGCAAGACCCGCCGCAAACGTGCCGCGAGACCCCGCAGTTTAAAGGCGTGAACACACGGTTTCGCCTTCGGCCCCCAAGAGAGGGATGGCCCGGTTCCAACGACTCGGTAACATCACGTAAGCCTTGCGGCCATTGCAGATATTTGCGATTTAATTCGGCATTGACGCATCTGGTTTCAGAGTTGTTTGCGTACTTTTAAGAGCTTGCTGAGCGAGCTGATTCGAGGGAGTTGGTTGGTGAATTTTTCTGTCCAGAGTTTGCAACGGCCCCTGGTGGCTTGCATGCTTGCAAGTGGGTTTCTCTTCCTCGGTGCTTGTTCCAGCGCGCCGTCGCCGGTGAAGGCGTTGATGCCGCCCACCTATGCCGACTTGATGGCTTCGGCCGAAGAGGCTCACCGAAAGGGTGGCGTCGTGGAGGCCATGGGCTTCTACGAAAAGGCAGCCAAGGCTGATCCTTCAAAGAAGCAGCCCTGGTCACGCATTGCTCAGGCGCAGTTTGATGCGCGCAACTACGGCTCGGCAATCACTGCTGCCCAAGAAGTGCTGCAGCGTGACACCACCGACAACACCGCAAAAAGCATCATGGCCGTGAGCGGCCTGCGGGTTTCAGCCTACGCACTTGAGCAGCTGCGGCTTGCCAACGCGATGTCTGGCACCACGCGTGAAGAGGCACAAACGCTCGCCCGCATCATGCGTGAAGCGCTGGGTGAGTCCATTCTTCCGCCAGCGCAACCCGTCGCTGCACCGCTCGCCACTGACAAGCCTGCCGTTCGTCTCCCACCGCCCGTGCGTCGCCTTGCGCCCGTTGCGCCCAACGCGCCGGCTTCCACGCCGGTGAATGAACCCAAACGCAACCCGTTCGACGCCCTGAAGGGCTGAGATCTACGCCGACTGCATCCAGAGAGGACATCATGGCCAAGAAAGACAGTGTTCAAAAGCGTCTCGAGCGTGTTCGCCCCCCGCGCGTTCAGCTCTCTTATGACGTGGAGATCGGTGATGCGATCGAGAGCAAGGAGCTCCCATTCGTCATGGGTGTGAGGGGTGACTTCACCGGTCAGCAAGACCCAAACAACCCGCTGCCCAAGCTGAAGGAGCGCAAGTTTGTCAATGTCGACCTCGACAACTTCGACGAAGTGCTCGACGGCATGGCGCCCAAGGCCAGCTACCGTGTCAAGAACAAGCTGAGCGAAGGTGGCGGCGAGTTCGCGGTCAACCTTCAGTTCAAGTCGCTCGACGATTTCAGCCCCGAGGCCGTGGTGCAGCAAGTCGAGCCGCTGCGCAAGCTGTTGGAGGCGCGCACCAAGCTGTCCGACCTGCGCAACAAGCTGGCTGGCAACGACAAGCTCGAAGACGTGTTGAGCGACGTGCTCAGCAACACCGAGAAGCTCAAGCAGCTCGGTCAAGAAGCCGGCAAGGACCAGGAGTAAGTCATGACCACAGCATCGCAAGCCAAGGGTACGGGCGCAGCTGGCACCACCGAACTCGGGTTGCTCGACGACATCGTCGCGCAAAGCAAGGTTGCCAAGACCGCCACCGAGCACAGTCGGGCCAAAGACATCATTGGCGAGCTCGTCAAGGAAGTTTTGCAAGGCACGGTGGTGGTGTCTGACAACCTGTCAGCCACGCTGGATGCACGTGTTGCCGAACTTGATCAGTTGATCTCGGCCCAACTGAGCGAAGTGATGCACGGTGCAGAGTTCCAGAAACTGGAATCGTCGTGGCGTGGCTTGCACTACCTGTGCAAACACACCAGCACGGGCGAGCAGATCAAGATCAAGGTGCTGAATACGACCAAGAAAGAACTGGTTCGTGACTTCAAGACCGCGATCGACTTCGACCAGAGCGCGCTTTTCAAGAAGGTGTACGAAGAAGAGTTCGGCACTTTTGGTGGTGCGCCTTTCGGTGCATTGATCGGCGACTTCGACATCGGTCGCCAGGCCGAAGACATGTATTTCGCTGAGCAGATGGCCCACGTGGCCGCGGCAGCTCATGCGCCGTTCATCAGTGCGGCGTCGCCCGAGCTGTTCGGCCTCGAAACCTACACCGACATGGGCCGCCCGCGCGACCTGTCGAAGGTGTTCGATACGGTCGAGTACGCGAAGTGGAAGTCGTTCCGCGAATCCGAAGATTCACGCTATGTCGGGCTCACGCTGCCGCGTTTTCTCGGCCGCCTGCCCTTCAACCCGAAAAACGGCACCGCCACCGAAGGCTTCAACTTCGTGGAAGACGTTGACGGCTCCAACCACGCCAAGTACCTGTGGGTGAATGCGTCGTATGCATTCGCGGCGCGCCTGACAGCGGCGTTCGAGGCCTACGGTTGGTGCGCTGCGATCCGTGGCGTTGAAGGTGGTGGTCTGGTTGAAGATCTGCCAACGCACACTTTCAAGACCGATGACGGTGAAGTGGCGCTCAAGTGCCCCACCGAAATCGCCATCACCGATCGGCGCGAAAAAGAGTTGAGCGACCTGGGCTTCATCCCATTGGTTCACTGCAAGAACACTGACTACGCCGCCTTCTTCGGTGCGCAGTCAGCGCAGAAGACCAAGAAATACGACTCCGACTCGGCCAACGCCAATGCGTCACTGTCGGCGCAGTTGCAATACATGTTCGCCGTCTCGCGCATCTCGCACTACATGAAGGCCATGATGCGCGACAAGATCGGCAGCTTCGCCAGTGTCGAAAACGTGCAGACCTACCTCAACCAGTGGTTGAGCCAGTACATCCTCAGCTCTGACGACGCCTCGCACGAGCAAAAAGCCAAGTTCCCGCTGCGCGAGGGTACGGTGCAAGTGTCTGAAGTTCCCGGCAAGCCTGGGGTTTATCGCGCGGTTGCATTCTTGCGGCCGCACTTTCAACTCGACGAGCTTTCAGTCTCGTTGCGGTTGGTTGCCGAGCTGCCCACCGGGGCAGGCGGCTAAGCGCCGGGTTTCATTCGCTCGCGAAGCTCGGTTTTCTACGTACTCAAGGGAATACATAAATGAAAGACATCTACGTCAAGTTCACGAAAAAGACCAACTCCAAAGACATTCCAGGTGAGTCGCTCGATGCGGATCACAAGGATTGGCTGGAAGTGACGTCTTGGGCGCACAGCATCGTGCAGCCGAAGTCGGCAACTGCTTCGTCCTCGGGTGGCCATACCGCTGAGCGTTGCGAGCACGGCCTGATGAGCTTCACCAAAGACATTGACAAGGCCAGCGTCTACCTGTGGGAGGCTAGCTCGGCCGCCTATGCATACGACGTGGAAATTCAGTTCTTCCGTGCCACCGGCAGCGTGCGCACCAACTACCTCACCATCAAGCTGACCAACGCCATCGTCGCCCAGACCGACATGGCCGTGCCGGCTTCCGGCCTGCCGGTGGAAACCTTTGCACTGAAGTACGCCAAGATCACCTGGCTGCACAAGGGTTCCAAGACTGACGGTTCTGCCAACGTCGGCAACGACCCGGCTGGTTGGGATCTCGCCTCCAACAAGGCTGCTGCCTGATTTTTCTCTGATCCGGCACGAGGGGCCGCGTGCATCGCGGCCCTTTTTCTTGCTGTGCCGGCTTTGTGTTTGAAGCTCGTTTTCACGGTCTCAGCGCATGCGTTACGCGCCCAGTTTGCTCGACAAGTTGATTCACAAGTCGTTGAATGAACGGCCGGGCGAAGTGCTGCCCGGTTTGTCGCTCGACGAGTTGAAGGATTCGGTAGCGGCCGATCTGGAAGCCTTGCTCAACACCCGCAGCGCTTTGACTGACGACGAGCAGCGGCAGTTTCCTTTGAGCGCCCGATCAGTCGCCAACTACGGCGTGACCGACTTCGCCTCGCGCAGTTTGTCCAGCGGCCTGGATCGCGATTTCATTTGCCAGGCCATACAGCAATCCATCGAGCGGCAAGACGGCCGCTTGCGTGCCGTGAATGTCTCGCTGGAGGCCGAAGGGCACGAGTTCAACCGGTTGAACTTCACCATTCGAGCGACCTTGCGCGTGTCGGATGTGGGTGAGCAAGTCAGTTTCGATGCGCGTTTCGAGCCCAGCGTTCAACGCTATTCCGTGGCGCGCCAACGCGGCGGCGGCGCTGTTCGAGCGGCGCTGGCATGAGAGATCTGCTGCCCTATTACGAAGCGGAGCTGTCGCGGCTGCGTGGGTCGGCCAAGCACTTCGCAGCCGACTACCCGAAAATCGCCGGGCGCTTGATGCTGGGTGCCGACGTGTCCGAAGATCCGCACGTCGAGCGGCTGATCCAGTCGTTTGCCTTGCTTGCTGCCCGCGTGCACAAGCGGATCGACGACGACTTTCCGCTGGTCACCGAATCGCTGCTCGACGTCCTCTACCCGCATTACCTGCGCCCGTTCCCTTCGTGCTCGATCGCGCAGTTCGACATCAGCGGCGTGGCCGGGCAGATGAGCGCGCCTGTGGTGATCGAGCGCGGCACGGCTCTGAATTCCCGACCCGTGCGCGGCGTGCCATGTAAATTCCGGTCGGCCTATGACGTGTCTTTGGCGCCAATCAGGCTTCGCTCAGCGTCTTACCGCAACGCGGTGATGGCGCCTGAAGGCACGCGGCTGCCCCAATCGGCCACCTCGGCCATCTCACTGCAGCTTGAGTTGCTGTCAGCCCAGGTGTCGTGGGCTGCCTTGGGCGACACGCTGCGTGTCTATCTCGATGGCGAGGCTTCACAGATCAGCCTGCTGCGCGAGGTGCTGTGCAATCGCGTGATGGCGGTGATGGTGCAGACCACGGCCCACGGGCCCTGGTCGGGCCCGTACAAGAAGCTCCCCGAGCTGGTCGGTTTTGCAGCTGACGAAGCGCTGATCGACTACGACGAGCGCTCGCACCCGGCTTACCGGTTGCTCACCGAATACTTTGCATTCCCCGACAAATTCAACTTCATTGATCTGCCCTTGCCGCGAGTCGCTTCCGGCGGGCAAGGTGCTGAAGGCGCCGAGGACGCGGCAGGCCCGCGCATCATCACCTTGCATTTTGTGTTGTCGGGGCTGCGCGCCGACTCCGACCAAGCCCGCGCGCTTGAGAGCGTCTCGGCGCGCAACTTTGCGCTCGGGTGTACGCCTGTGGTCAATCTGTTCAAGCAGAACGCCGACCCGATCCGCGTGACGCACGCTGCCACCCAATACCCCGTTGTGGTCGATGCGCGGCGTGCGTTTGGCTATGAGGTTTACTCCATCGACAAGGTGTTTCGCGTCAAGCAAACGCCGCATGGTGATTCGATCGACGAGTTTCGGCCCTTCTTCTCGTTGCAGCACGACGACTTGCTGGGCGAAGGCGACGCACCCGGCGAAGGCCCACCAGGCCGCTACTGGCACGCTCACGTTGATGAGGCGGTGGCGGCAGTCAGCCCTGGTTATGAGCTGGAGTTGTCGATCGTCGACATCGACTTCGACCCGGCGCAGCCACAAACCGACACCTTGTCTCTGCACGTCACCGCCACCAATCGCGACTTGCCGTGCCTGCTCAGCTTCGGCAACGCGGGTGGTGACTTGTTCATCGAAGGCGGCAGCATCGCGCGCGAGATCAAACTCTTGCGCAAGCCCACGGCGAGCTACCGCTTCGAGCGCGGCCGTGGCAGCCTGTGGCGGCTCATTTCGCATTTGTCGCTGAACCACCTGTCGTTGAGCGGTCGTGGTGTCGAGGCGCTCAAGGAAATGCTTCGCCTGTATGACTTGCCACGTGACGCCACCAACAGGCGACAGGTCGACGGCATTGTGTCTATCGAGTTCGCGCCGGCGACTGCCTGGCTCGCCGGCGAGCCCTTCGCCAGCTTTGTGCGCGGCACGGAAGTGCGCCTCATGGTTGACGAAGACAGCTACGTCGGCACGGGCCTGAGTCTTTTTGCCGCATTGCTCGACCGCTTCTTCGGCCTGTATGTGCACATCAACAGCTTCTCGCAGTTGACGGTCATCTCGGCCCGCACGCAACAAACCTTGTTCCAATGCCTACCCCGCAACGGCGCCGCTCAGTTGATCTGATCGAGCAATTGTTCGAAGCGCCGCACCGCTTTGAGTTCTTTCAGGCGGTGCGTTTGCTGGAGCGTTGGCTGGCCAGCGACGAGCCACGAGCCAGTGGCGAGTTGCTGCCACCGGAGTTGCGATTTCTCAACTCGACGTCGCTGTCATTTCCGGCGAGCGAGATTGAGTCGCTGCAGGTGCTTCGGCGCGAGAAGACGCCCGATGATGGCGAAGATGAGCGCGCGCTGGTCGAGCGGATCGAGATCACGCCGGCCTTCATGGGCATGCTGGGTTTGGCCGGCACCTTGCCCCTGATCTACACCGAACAGATCGCGCAAAGAGAGCTTCACCAGAAGGATGCGTCCGCGCGCAGCTTCCTCGATATGTTCAGCCACCGCGCGGTGAGCTTGTTCTATGCGGGCTGGAAGAAGAGCCGGCTGCATCTGCAGTACGAGGCCGATCGCAAGAACCGCTTTGCCCCCATGGTGTTGGCGTTGGCAGGGGTGGGGCAAACTTCGCTGAACGACCGCCTCAAGCCGGAAGAGGGCGGCGTCAACGACGAAAGCCTGGCGTTCTTCGCCGGGGCCTTGCAGCAGCGGGCCTTGTCTGCGCAGCAACTGCAGCAACTGTTGTCACGTTACCTGCGAGTACCCGTGCGCATCGAGCAATTCTGTGGCCGTTGGTACACCTTGCCGCCAAGCGCGCGAACCGCGCTCGGCGTGGGGAGCAACGGCGTGCTCGGTCGCAATGCCTTGTCAGGCGAGCGGGTGTGGCAGCGTGATCTGCGCGTCAAAGTGATTCTCGGGCCCTTGACGCATGTGCTGTTTCAGCGCTTCCTGCCCGGGGCGCCCGGCGCCACCGCATTGCGCGAGTTGTTGACGCTGCTCAGCGGCGTGAGCCTCGAATACGAGATCAACCTCACCCTGCGCGCAGACGCGGTGCAAAGCAGCGCGCTCGATTCAAAGCGATCTTCCTTTGCGGGTCGCCTGGGCTGGGACACCTATGTCCAGACGCGCCCTCAGCACGCTGACCGCTGTGACGTTCGTTATGACGTCCATGCCGCCATGGCGGCCTAAGTCACAAAACCCCCATAAAAACAATCGCTGTCATCACCTTCACGCCACATGTCCAACAACCTCAAGACCCTCATCTCCAAGCTCAACGACACCACCCGCCGCGCTGCCGAGCGTGCAGCCAGCCTGTGCATGGCGCGTGGCAACTACGAAGTCGATCTGGAGCACGTGTTTCTCGCGCTGCTGGAGAGCCCGCAGAGTGATTTTGCGTTGCTGTGCAAGAAGTCAGGCATTTCCACCACCGAGTTGCAGCGCGATCTCGAGAACGAGATTGCC
>JACMKW010000595.1 GCA_014379885.1 Rhizobacter sp. | reverse complement strand
CGCGAAGCGGACCCTGTCCTGAGCTTGTCGAAGGGTCAGCCCGAACGGGTGGGGGTATGCCGGCCGAATGGTTGGTGATGCGCCAACATCCTGGATTCCCGCTTTCGCGGAAATGACGGGCGCGCGCCAACGCAAGTAGCGGCACAAATCCACCCATTTCCCCGCTTCCAAATCCCTCCCCCTCCCTACCATGAACACGCGGAAAAGCGTTCCGCGCTTCGCCATGCGCGCCCGACCCGCGCACAGGGAAAAAAGATGTCCGACCTCTCCGACTTCGTGAACATGGATTTCGCCACCGACGCACCCGGCCTGCCGACGCGCGCCGAACCGGTGGAGAAAACCCGTCACGACGCCTTCCGCTGGCCCACGCCCCCCTTTGCGGCCTACCCCGACGCGGTCGAGCAAAACCAGGCCCAGGGCTGCGAATTCGTCGGCACCAACGGCAAGGCTGTCGCCGGCCGGCTGATCTTCTTCGTGCCTGAAGACCAAGTCGCCCATGTGCAAGTGCCGCCCGCACGCACCACGATGCCGCTGCGCTTCACCCAGTTCCGCTCGCTTCGGGTGATGGAGCCGCTCAAACCCATCAGCACCACCTTGCTGACCCACGAAAAACACGCGCTGATGCTGGAGCAGCGCCCGCGCAGCACCTACCGGGTGATGCTGCCCGACGGCGCGCAGATGGATGGCACCACCATCGGCCACGTGGAAAACAACCACGGCCTGTTCCTCTTCCCGCCGGTTGACGACAAGGGCAGCGTGCAACGCCTGTTCGTGCCGCGCGGTGGCTACAGCACCTACGAGATCGGCCCGCGCATCGGCGAGTTGCTGATCGAGCAGAACGCCGCCACGCCGCAGCAGGTGGAGCAAGCCGCCGGTGTGCAAAAACAGATGCGCGACCAGAAGCTGGGCGACATCTTGCTGCTGCGCCAGGTGGTCACGCCCGAACAGTTGCTCGCCGCCATCGAGAAACAAGCGCGCATGCCGATGGTGCGCATCGGCGAGGCACTCACCTCGCTGGGCATGGTGACGCCCGAGCAGCTGCAAGACGCGCTCGGTCAGCAACAACAAGACCGCAACGTGCCACTGGGCGAGTTGCTGGTGCGCATGGGCATCGTCTCGCGCGAAGACCTGCAGACGGCACTGGCCCGCAAGATGGGCTACCCGCTGGTCAACCTCGACGCCTTCCCGTTCGAAGACGACGCCATTCGCAAGCTGCCGTATTCGGTGGCCGTGCGCGTGCTGGTGATGCCACTGATGATCCGCGAGGGCCGTTTGGTCATCGCACTTGACGACCCGGTGCGCCGCCGCGCGGTCGTCGACGAGGTGGAATTCATCACCCAGATGAAATGTGTGCCCGTGCTGGCCCAGGGCGAGAGCCTGGAAGACGTGCTGTTCAAGGCCTACGAGAAGATCGGCGCGGCCAGCCTGCAGCGCTTTGCGGCGGTGAACGCGGCCGACCCCATTCCCTTCGAGCTGCACGACACCGACAAGCTTGTCCAGACCCTGGAGAAGGAAGACAACGATGCCTTCTCCATGGAAGACGATCGCCAGATCGAGCAGTCAGACAACTCGCTCGTGAAGCTGATCAACAACATGATCATCGACGCCCACAAAGACGGCGTGTCTGACATCCACGTGGAGAGCTACCCCGGGCGCGACAAGATCAAGGTGCGCTTCCGAAAAGACGGTCTCTTGCGCACCCACCTGG
>JACMKW010000594.1 GCA_014379885.1 Rhizobacter sp. | reverse complement strand
CGCTTGGCGAACTCCATCACACCGTCATCGACCTTGCCAAAGCGCAGCGAGATCAGGTCGCGGATGTAGTTCTGGTAGAGCCGCCACGGCGCCTTGGAGCCCTGTTTGGGCAACTGCGCGATGGCGCGCTGCACGTACCCCGAGGTGAAGTCGAGCCAGGGCTGGGCCTCCATCGTGGGGTCGTTGATGCGCGGTGTGCACTGGGTGTATCCATGCCGCTTCATGTGGTTGAGCAGTCGGCAGACGTACTCGCAGGTCAGGTCGCACTTGAGCGTCCATGACGCGTTGGTGTAGCCGAACGACGAGGCCAGGTTGGGCACATCGCTGTACATCATTCCCTTGTAGCCGAAAGTCTTCGGCCCTTCGACCTTGCGGCCGTCGACCTTCAAGTCCATGTCGCCGAACGAAGACAGCACCAGGCCGGTGGCAGTGACGATCAGGTCGGCTTCCAGCTCGGCGCCCGATTTCAGCTTGATGCCTTTTTCGGTGAAGGTTTCGATCTCGTCGGTGACCACCGAGGCTTTGCCGGTGTAGAGCGAGCGGAACAGGTCGCCGTCGGGCACCAGGCGGTTGCGCTGATCGGTGGGGTGGGGGGGCGGTGTGAGGTGTTGGGCCACGTCGAGCTTCGAACCGATGGCGGCCTGGATGCCGCCAACGATGAACTTCTTGATCTGCGCCGGTTTGCGCTTGGCGAGCTTGTAGAAATACATGCCCAGCAACACATTCTTCCAACGGGTCAGCATGTAGGCCGTCTTGGGCGAGAACCAGCGCCTGAACTTGGCCGCGATGGGGTCTTGCGCAGGGCGAGACACCACATAGGTGGGCGAGCGCTGCAGCATCACCACGTGCGCCGCGTCTTTGGCCATCTCTGGCACCAGGGTCACGGCGGTGGCACCGCTGCCGATCACCACCACGCGCTTGCCGGCGTAGCTGATGTCGGGTGTCCATTTCTGCGGGTGCACGACTCGCCCGGCAAAGCGCTCCACTCCCGGGAATTCGGGTGTGTAGCCCGCGTCGTATCTGTAATAGCCGCTACACATGAAGACAAAGTTGCAGCTGAAGTGCCGTATTTCGCCTGAAGGAACGCTCTCGACCTCGACCGTCCACTTCGCATCGGCGCTCGACCATGACGCTCCCTTGACCTTGTGGCCGAAACGGATGTGCTTGTCGATGCCGTTCTCGCTCGCGGTTTCGCGGATGTAGCTCAGGATGGTGGGCCCATCGGCGATGGCTTTGGCGTGCAACCAGGGCTTGAAGCGGTAGCCCAGGGTGTACATGTCGGAATCGGAACGAATGCCGGGGTAGCGAAACAGGTCCCAGGTGCCGCCGATGCTTTCACGTCCCTCAAGAATGAGGAAGCTGCGCTCCGGGCACTGGGTTTGCAGGTGGTACGCGGCGCCAATGCCGGACAGGCCAGCGCCCACGATCAGTACATCCACATGTTCAATCGACATTTGCCACTCCAGGCGAAAGATGTTTTGGCGCCGCGCGCCATGCGCGCGATCAAGGCAAGCGCGTTGATCCAGCCACACAATGAAAAAAAGCAAAGCCCCATGCCCTGCGCATGGCGAAGCATCAACGCAATGATCCGACTTGAATCTAAGGTATTTACCTTATGGACACTCCGAGCGCCGATTCTCCTCCAACGGGCGCGCCGGGTGAGGCCGCGCCGGAGGTCGTCTTTCGGGCCCGCGGGCTGGGCAAAACATACACCATGGGCGAGGTACGGGTACATGCGCTGCAAGGCGTCGACCTCGACGTCTACCGGGGTGAATTCATCGTGCTGCTGGGCGCTTCTGGCAGCGGCAAGTCGACCTTGCTCAACATCCTGGGCGGGCTTGACCGGCCCAGCGTGGGCGAAGCGCAGTTCGCCGAGCACAACCTCACCACCGCCACTGACGCCGAACTCACCCGCTACCGGCGTGAGCACGTGGGCTTCGTGTTCCAGTTCTACAACCTCATTCCCAGCCTCACGGCGCAAGAAAACGTGGAGCTGGTGACCGACATCACCGAACACCCCATGCCGGCCCGCGAGGCTTTGGCCCTGGTGGGGCTGGCCGAACGCTGCGACCACTTCCCGTCGCAGCTCTCGGGCGGCGAACAACAGCGTGTGGCCATCGCGCGGGCCATCGTCAAACGGCCCGAGGTTCTGTTGTGCGACGAACCCACTGGCGCGCTCGACTACGAGACCGGCCTGCTGGTGCTGGAGGTCATTGCCCGCATCAACCGCGAGCTGGGCACCACCGCCATCGTGATCACGCACAACGCGTCGATCGCCGGCATGGCCGACCGTGTGCTGCACCTGGGCGGCGGTCGCATCGCTCGCATCGAGACCAATGCGCACAAAGTACCGCCGTCGGAGCTGCGCTGGTGAAACACACGACGCCCCGTGGCGCACTGCTCGTGACGACCCGGCTCGGTACGCCATGAAAGCCCTGGACCGCAAACTGCTGCGCGATCTGCGCCTGATGTGGAGCCAGGCGCTCACCATCGCGCTGGTGGTGGCCAGCGGCGTGGCCGGGTTCGTGGGCACCTTCAGCGCCTATCAGGCCTTGTCAAGCTCACGCGACCTCTATTACGCCGAGGCGCGCTTCGCCGATGTGTTCGCCTCGCTCAAGCGTGCGCCACAAAGCCTGGAGCGCCAGTTGCAAAAAACGCCCGGTGTGGCCCAGGTCGACACCACACTGCACCAGCTGGTGCCCATTGACCTGCCTGGCGTCAGCGACCCCATCATCGGCGAGCTGATCGGCCTCTCACCGCGCACCGAACAGCGCCTCAACGCGGTGCATTTGCGGCGCGGGCGCATGGTGGAGCGCCGTGGCAGCGGTGCCATTGAAACCATGGTGTCTGAGGCCTTCGCCACCGAGCGCGGGTTGACGCCCGGCAGCCGGCTGCACGCGCTCGTCAACGGCAAACGCGAAGAACTGGTGGTGGTGGGCATCGCCTTGTCGCCGGAATACGTGTTTGCAGGCCTCGCGGGCTCGCCCGACCAGCGCGGGTTCGGCATTTTCTGGGTCGACCGCGACACCCTGGCCGCCGCCTACAACATGGACGGCGCTTTCAACCACGTGGCCCTGCGGCTGGCCCCCGGCGGCTCGCAAGGGGCGGTGATCGACTCCCTGAACCGCCAACTCGCACCCTATGGCACCGTGCGGGCCTACGGGCGCGAAGACCAGCTCTCTGACCGCATTCTGAGCAGCGAGATCTCGCAGCAGCGTGTGCTGGGCACGGTGCTGCCCAGCATCTTTCTGGGCGTCGCAGGTTTTCTGCTTCACGTGGTGCTGAGCCGCCAGATCACCACCCAGCGTGAGCAGATCGCCGCGCTCAAGGCCTTGGGTTACCCCGATCTGCAGATTGCCCTGCACTACCTCAAGCTCACCTTGGTGATCGTGGTGGCCGGGCTGTTGCTGGGGCTTGCCCTTGGGGCGGGCATCGGCAAGTGGTTTTCGGGCCTGTATGCCGACGTGTTTCGTTTTCCCACGCTGCACTACCAACTGTCGCCGGGCCTGGTGCTGACTGCCGCGAGCGTCACGCTGGCGGCCGGCTTGCTGGCCACACTGAACGCGATCCGCGCCACCGTGGCGCTGGCCCCGGCCGAAGCCATGCGCCCGCCTGCGCCCGGCATTTACCGGCCCATGCTGGTGGAGCGGCTCGGTTTGCAGAAATGGTTTCCGGCCGCGCTGCGCATGGTCTTGCGAACCATGGAGCGCCGGCCCTTGCGCACCTTGCTCACCGTGCTCGGCATTGCGCTGGCCATGGCCATCGTGGTCACCGGCGCGTTCTGGCGCGACGCCACGCGCGAACTGCTCGACACCCAGTTCCAGCGTGTCATGCGCGCCGACGTGGCGGTGGCATTGATGGAGGCCACGCCGGCCCGCGTGGAGCATGAGTTCCTGGCATTGCCGCACGTCACGGCGGTCGAGAGCTCGCGCCAGGTGAGCGTGCGCCTGGTCAACGGCCACCTCAGCTACCACGGCGCCATTCAGGGCCGCCCGGCCCAACCCGCGCTGCAGCGCATCGTTGACATCGAACACCAGGTTCACTTGCCGCCCCCACAGGGTTTGCTGCTGACCGACCGCCTGGCCGAGCGCCTGGGCGTCGGCGTGGGCGACCTGCTGCGGGTTGAAGTGATGGAAGGCCGCCGGCGTGTGCTGATGCTGCCAGTGAGCGGCACCGTGAAAGAAATGATGGGCATGAACGTCTACATCGAGCGCCGCGCCCTGAACCGGCTGCTGCAAGAAGGCGACATGGTTTCGCAGGTGTCGGTGGCGGTAGAACGCGGCCACGAAACCGAGCTGCTGGTGGCGCTGAAAGCCTTGCCGCGGGTGCTGCTGGCAGTGAGCAAATTGGTGATGGTGAGCAACATCGAAGACGTGACGGCGCGCAACGTGCTGGTGTTCAGCGCCATCCTCACCACCTTTGCCACGATCATCGCCATCGGCGTGGTCTACAACAGTGCGCGCATCGCCTTGTCAGAGCGCGCCTGGGAGCTGGCCAGCCTGCGGGTGCTGGGGTTCACACGTGCCGAGGTGTCGGGGCTGCTGCTGGGCGAGCTGGCCATTGAGATCGCGCTTGCCATCCCGCTGGGCATGGTGCTGGGTTATGGCCTTTCGCTGATGATCGTCAAGCTCATCACCAACGATGAGTTCTATTTTCCGCTGGTCATCCAGGCGCACACCTACGCCTTTGCGGCGTTGTGCGTCGTGGGGGCGGGCCTGGTGAGCGCGCTGATCGTGCGGCGCCGCATCGACACGCTCGATCTGGTGGGTGTACTCAAAACACGCGAGTGAAAACAATGAAGAAAAAACTGTTGATCGGCATCCCCGTCCTGTTGCTGCTGGCACTGGTGGTGTGGGCCTTCATGCCCTCGCCGCTCGACGTTGAAGCCGCCGTGGCGCGCGAAGGCCGCTTCGAACGTGTGGTCGAAGAAGACGGCAAGACCCGCCTGCGCGACCGCTACGTCGTCTCCATGCCGCTGGCCGGCCGTGTGCAGCGCCTCACGTTGCG
>JACMKW010000593.1 GCA_014379885.1 Rhizobacter sp. | reverse complement strand
GCTCGAGCTTGGCGTTCAGCAACACCGCGGCGTTGCCATCGAACTTGATCAGCGAACCGTCCTGGCGGCGCACGCCCTTGGCGGTGCGCACGACGACGGCGCTGTAGACCTCGCCCTTCTTGACTCGACCACGCGGCGCTGCTTCCTTGATGCTGACCTTGATGACGTCGCCGATGCCGGCGTAGCGCCGCTTGGAGCCGCCCAGCACCTTGATGCACATGACGGACTTCGCACCCGTGTTGTCGGCCACGTCGAGCCGCGTTTGCATTTGGATCATTTGTTTCTTCCCCCAACTTCGCCGCTTCTAGTCGAAGCAGCCAGTCTTGGGCCCGTGTTTGGGTTGGGTCGCCAAAGCCCGCGAACGCGGTTTTCAGCTGAGCCGGTGATTATGCCCGGCTTGGCCACAGCACGTCAAGCGTGCCGCGGTGCATGTGCTTGATCAGGCGCGTGCTTCCTTTGCCTGCTTGAGCATCGTCTCGGCGTCGCTGACCTCGAACTTGCCCGGCGCTTCGATGTTCAGGCTCTTGACCACGCCGTCTTGCACCAGCATCGAATAGCGCTGCGAACGCACGCCCATGCCCTTGGCTGTCAGGTCCAGGGTCAACCCGGCGGCATTGGTGAAGACGCCACTGCCGTCGGCCATCATCCGCACCTTGCCCGTCGTCTTCTGGTCACGGCCCCAGGCACCCATCACGAACGGGTCGTTGACCGAGACACACCAGATCTCGTCGACACCGGCCGACTTCAGCTCGTCGGCCTGCTGCACGAAGCCCGGGACATGCTTGGCAGAACAGGTGGGCGTGAAGGCCCCCGGCAAAGCGAAGATGGCGATCGTCTTGCCCGCCGTGGCCTTCTCGATGTCGAAGCTGTTGGGGCCGATCGAACAGCCATTGCCTTCGACTTCGACGAACTCGCTCAGGCTGCCTGCGGGCAGCTTGTCTCCGACTTTCAGCATGTGCTCACTCCTGGTCAATCACTCAAACAAAACGGCCGGGCTGAACTTTCCAGCGCCAGCCGCTTTTTCGCTTGCCGGGGCCTGATCGGTCAGACCAGCTTGGCCTTCTCGAGCAGCTTGGTCACGGTCCACGACTTGGTCTTGCTGATGGGCCGGCCCTCGGCGATTTCCACCAGATCGCCCATCTTGTACTGGCCGTTTTCGTCGTGCGCGTGGTACTTGCGCGACTTGGCGACGATCTTGCCGTACAGCTCGTGCGCAGTGCGGCGTTCAACCAGCACGGTGACCGTCTTCGAGCGCTTGTCGCTGACCACGCGCCCGACAAAGGTGCGCGTGTTCTTGACCGGCGCGACAGGGGTGTCGGCGGCAGTGGCTTGTTGGACTTCGCTCATTTCGCGGCCTTGTTCTTTTCCGCAATGATGGTCTTGGCGCGAGCGATGTCGCGGCGCGTCTTGCCCAGTTGCGAATGGTTGGTCAGCTGTTGCGTGGCGCGCTGCATGCGCAGCCCGAAGTGGGCCTTCAACAGATCGGACACTTCCTTTTCGAGCGCAGCAACGTCCTTGTTGCGCAGTTCGGATGTTTTCATGGTCTTGTCACTTCGCTCAGGCGCCGACCTGACGTGCAACGAAGGTGCAGCGCAGCGGCAGCTTGGCCGAGGCCAACAGGAAAGCTTCGCGCGCCAGCTCTTCGGGCACACCGTTCAGCTCGTACAGCACCTTGCCGGGCTGGATCTCGGCCACGTAGTACTCGGGGTTGCCCTTGCCGTTGCCCATGCGCACTTCGGCCGGTTTCTGCGAAATCGGCT
>JACMKW010000592.1 GCA_014379885.1 Rhizobacter sp. | reverse complement strand
TGAAGTCGCCGATGTTCAGCATGGGTTCGCCGAAGAACTTGTCGGCGCCTTGGCTTTCGATTTGCAGCAGCCCCCGCTGGATGGCGCCCACGCTGGCCGGGCTGATGTTGCCGTACTGGGTGGTGAAGTCGGACGCGTTGTTGCCCACATGCTGCAGCATGGCGCGCAGGTCTTTCAGGTCCAACAACAACAGGCCGTTGTCGTCCGCTACCTTAAAAACCAGGTTGAGCACACCAGCCTGGGTTTCGTTGAGGTTCAGCATGCGCCCCAGCAGCAGCGGCCCCAGGTCGCTGATGGTGGCGCGCACCGGGTGGCCTTGTGTGCCGAACACGTCCCACAGCGTCACCGGCGCGCAAACGAAAGCCGGCTCGGGCAGTTCACGCTCCTTCAAGATCTTGCCCAGCTTGTCGCCCAGGGCGCCAACCTGCGAAATGCCGGTAAGGTCGCCCTTGACGTCGGCCATGAAGACCGGCACACCGCGCTGGCTGAAGTTTTCAGCCAGGGTTTGCAGCGTGATGGTCTTGCCGGTGCCGGTGGCGCCGGTGATGAGCCCGTGGCGGTTGGCCAGGGCAGGGAGCAGAAAGCACTCAATCTTGTCGTGCTTGGCGATGAGGATGGGCTCGGCCATGAAAATGCTCCCTGGGCAGACACGTAAAATCGCAGTGTATTGAATATGCGGTGCGCCCTTGCGTCGCGACACAACAGACGGAGCTTCGTTTCATGGCGGGACATTCCAAATGGGCCAACATCCAGCACCGCAAGGGCCGGCAAGACGAAAAGCGCGGCAAGGTCTGGACACGCGTCATCCGTGAAATCATGGTCGCGGCCCGCCAGGGCGGCGGCGATGTGAAAGAAAACCCGCGCTTGCGCCTGGCGGTAGAGAAGGCCAAGGCGGCCAACATGCCCGCTGACACCATCAAGAAAAACATCGACAAGGCCACTGGCAACCTCGAAGGTGTGCACTACGAAGAAATTCGCTACGAGGGCTATGGCATCGGTGGGGCAGCCGTCATCATCGACTGCATGACCGACAACAAGGTGCGCACCGTGGCCGAAGTGCGCCACGCCTTCAGCAAGTACGGCGGCAACCTGGGCACCGACGGTTCGGTGGCCTTTCAGTTCAAGCACTGTGGGCAGTTGGTGTTTGCGCCAGGCACGAATGAAGACAAAGTGATGGAAGTTGCACTCGAAGCGGGCGCCGACGACGTGGTGACGCACGACGACGGCTCGCTGGAAGTGCTGTCATCTCCCCACGACTTCGAGGCCGTGAAGGCTGCGCTCGAAGCCGCTGGCCTGAAGCCCGAGGTGGCCGAGGTGACCATGCGCGCCGAGAACACGATCGACATGAGTGGTGAAGACGCGCAACGCATGCAGAAGCTGCTCGATGTGCTGGAAGACCTGGACGACGCTCAAGAGGTCTTTCACAACGCGGTGATCGGAGAATGAGGGCCGCAGCGCTGGGCCGCCATCGGCCAGAGGTCGATGGCCTTCGGCAGGCGTCGAACAGTCCGCAGGGACTGTTCGTGTCCGGCCTCAGCCCCGAGCAGGGCCCCACCCTCTTGGAGGGTCGATCGACGTACTCGGCGATCGGGGAGTTGTCATGAAAGTTCTCGTGATCGGGTCCGGCGGCCGAGAGCACGCGATTGCGTGGAAGTTGGCCCAATCGCCCAAGCTGCAAACTGTGTTCGTGGCGCCCGGCAACGGCGGTACGGCGCTGAGCCCCCGTGTGAGGAACGTTCCCATCACCGACGTGAAGGCCTTGGCTGACTTTGCCCAGGCCGAGAAGGTCGCGCTGACCGTGGTAGGCCCCGAGGCGCCGCTCGCGGCGGGTGTGGTCGACGAATTTCGCGCACGCGGTTTGCGCATCTTCGGCCCCACCCGGGCGGCAGCCCAACTGGAAAGCTCCAAGGCCTTCGCCAAAGACTTCATGAAGCGCCATGCCATTCCCACGGCGGCGTATCAGGCCTTCACTGACATAGAGGCAGCGCATGCCTACGTCCACAAGATGGGCGCGCCCATTGTCATCAAGGCCGACGGCCTGGCCGCGGGCAAGGGCGTCGTGGTGGCAATGAGCCTGGCCGAGGCGCATGAAGCGGTCGACTGGATGCTTGCCGACGCAAAAGACAACAAACTCGGCGTGCATCACAACGCGGGCGGGGCGCGGGTGGTGATCGAAGAGTTCTTGCAAGGCGAAGAAGCCAGTTTCATCGTGCTGTGCGATGGCAAGAACGTGCTGCCCCTGGCCACCAGCCAGGACCACAAGCGCCTGCAAGACGGTGACCTGGGCCCGAACACCGGCGGCATGGGCGCGTATTCGCCCGCACCGGTGGTCACGCCCAACGTGCATGCGAAGGCGATGCAAGACATCATCCTGCCCACCATCGAAGGCATGGCGCAAGACGGCATTCCGTTCACCGGCTTCTTGTACGCTGGCCTGATGATCGACGAGCACGGTGTGCCCAAGACGCTGGAATTCAACACCCGCATGGGCGACCCCGAGACGCAGCCCATCCTGATGCGGCTCAAGACCGACTTGTTCGACGTCTTCATGGCCGCTACCGAAGGCACGCTCGACGAAGTCGACCTGCAATGGGACCGCCGCGTGGCGTTGGGCGTGGTGATGGCCGCGGCCGGCTACCCACTCAACCCGCGCAAGGGTGACCAGATCACCGGCCTGCCTCCGGAAGCGGACGACGCGATGGTGTTCCACGCCGGCACGACCCCGCAGCAGGGTGGTGTGGTGGCGTCGGGCGGCCGGGTGCTGTGCGTCACTGCACTAGGTGACTCGGTGAAACTCGCTCAAGCGCGTGCCTACGAGGTGCTGCAAGACATCCAATTCGACGGCGCCCAGTTCCGGCGCGACATTGGTCACCGGGCGCTCAAGCGCTGATTGAGCGCTGATTGAGCGCTGATGAATTCGATGAATACAGACGACGTTCGCACCTACCTGCTGGGCCTGCAAGACAGCATCATCGGCGCGCTGGAGGCCGAAAGTGGCGAGCGTTTCGTCACCGACAGCTGGACGCGCCCGGCCGGCGAGCGGTTGCAAGGCGACGGGCTGTCGCGCCTGATCGAAGGCGGCAAGCTGCTGGAGCGAGGAGGTTGCAACTTCTCGCATGTGAAAGGTGCGGCCATGCCGCCTTCGGCCACGCAGCACCGGCCCGAGCTGGCGGGCGCGCCGTTCGAGGCCATGGGTGTGTCGCTGGTCATGCACCCGCGCAACCCCTATGTGCCCACGGTGCACATGAACGTGCGCATGTTCGCCGCCTTGCCTGCGGGGCGCGAGCCAGTGGTGTGGTTCGGCGGTGGCATGGATCTCACGCCGTACTATGGTTTTGAAGAAGATGCGCAGCACTTTCATCATGTGAACCGCGCCGCGCTGGCGCCGTTTGGCGACGACAAGTACCCGCGCTTCAAGAAGTGGTGCGACGAGTATTTTTTTCTGAAGCACCGCAACGAACCGCGCGGCATTGGTGGTGTGTTCTTCGACGACTTTGCCGAGGGTGGCTTCGAACAAAGCTTTGCCTTGATGCGCTCGGTGGGCGATGCCTTCGTGGGCGCCTACCTGCCCATCGTGCAGCGCCGCAAGAACCTGCCACATGGCGAGCGCGAGCGCGATTTCCAAACCTACCGGCGTGGCCGCTACGTCGAGTTCAAC
>JACMKW010000591.1 GCA_014379885.1 Rhizobacter sp. | reverse complement strand
CAGGCGGTCGGTGTCGGCAATCATCTCCATGCACAGCTGCGCTTCGCGGTAAGTGGGGCCGCCACGCACGGTGGTGCCCACGCCGGGCGCCACGTCGGGGTCGAGAAAGTCGACGTCGAAGCTCACGTGCAGGTGGGTGTTGGCGTCGAGCGTGGCCAATGCCAGCTCCATCGCGTGGCGCATGCCCATTTCGTCGATGTAGCGCATGTCGAAGACTTCCAGGTCCATCTCGTGCACGAAGCGCTTCTCGCCCTCGTCGACGCTGCGAATACCGATCTGGCGGATCCACTTCGGGTTGATCGCCGGCACGTGGCCGCCGATCTCGATCAGCTCTTGCGGGCCCTTGCCGCACAGGCAGGCCACCGGCATGCCGTGGAGGTTGCCGCTGGGCGTGAGCACGCTCGTGTTGAAGTCGGCATGGGCATCGAGCCACAGGATGCGCAACTTCTTGTGCGTTTCGCGGCAGTGTCGCGCTACTGCGCTGATCGAGCCCAGGCCCAGGCAGTGGTCACCGCCTAGCAGCACCGGCAGGCGCTTGCATGCCAGCTCGGCGTACACGGCGTCGTGCACCAGCCGGTTCCAGGCCACCACCTCGGCCAGGTGGCGGTAGCCGTCAACCGGGGGCTGCCAGGGGTTGGCGGGGCCGCTCAGGTTGCCACGGTCGGCCACCTCGAAGCCGTGGCCCAGCAACGCCGGCACGATGTTGGCCACACGCAGGGCCTCGGGCCCCATGCTGGCGCCGCGGGTGCCAGCGCCGATGTCGGTGGGAGCGCCGATGATGCTGATGGGGGTGCGCGTAGTCATCAAGAATCCGAATCAAAGCTGCCCAGGTCACCCAGCTCGCCCAGGCCGGTGGCGGGCAGGTCGAAGCCGTATTCGGCTTCCAGGATGCCCCAGGCCTCTTCGGCCGACTCGACGTAGTGGAAGAGCTGCAGATCGAGCGCGCTGATCATGCCGGTCTCGACCAGCAGGTCGAAGTTGATGAGCTTGGTCCAGAACTCGCGGCCAAACAGCAAGATGGGCCGACGGCGGCATTTGCCGGTTTGAATGAGGGTCAGTACCTCGAACATCTCATCGAGCGTGCCAAAGCCGCCAGGGAAGCACAAGAGCCCGATGGAGCGCATCAGGAAGTGCATCTTGCGCAGGCCGAAGTAGTGGAACTGAAAGCACAGTTCCGGCGTGATGTAGGGGTTGGGCGCCTGCTCGTGCGGCAGCACGATGTTCAGGCCAATGCTCTTGCCACCCACCTCATAGGCGCCGCGGTTACCCGCTTCCATGATGCCGGGCCCACCGCCCGTCACCACATAAATGGGTGAGGCCAGTTCGCGCGACTTCTCGGTCACCAAGGCGCCGAAGCGCCGGGCTTCTTCGTAATAGCGTGACATGCGCACGTGGGTCTCGGCGATGCGCAAGGCGATGCCATTGTTGGCGGCCTGGGCGTCTGAGAGCAGGCGCTGCGCCACGTCGGGCGGCACGATGCGCGCGCTGCCGAAGATCACGATGGTCGACTCGATGCCTTGTTCGGTTTGCACCAATTCTGGCTTGAGCAGCTCCAGCTGCATACGCACCGGACGCAACTCGTCGCGCAACAGAAACTTCTCGTCGACGAACGCGAGCCGGTAGGAACTTTCGGGGCCGTCGTACAGCGAAGGCGGCGGGCCTTGCAGCTCAGCTTCTTTCTTGGCCGGGGGGAAGTTGCGGGCGGTGAGTTCGGTGCGCTTGTCCATGGGGCGCAGCTTAACGCTTGAAAGCTACGCTGGGCGCGTGCCGCACACCGTGCATTCGGTGTGGCGAGGGGTGCGGATTTCCGTCCACTCCATGCTGCGCGCATCGAGCATCTGCAAGCGCCCGGCCAACGACGAACCGGTGCCCACCAGCAGCTTCAGCGCTTCGGCGGCCTGGATGCTGCCGACAATGCCTACCAGCGGCGCGAACACGCCCATCGTGGCGCAGCGCACCTCTTCGTGCGCGGCCTCGGGCGGGAACAAACAGGCGTAGCAGGGTGCGTCGGCCTGGCGTGTGTCGTACACCGAAATCTGCGCGTCGAAACCAATCGCCGCGCCTGAGATCAGCGGCTTGCGGTGCTTCACGCAGGCAGCGTTCACCGCGTGGCGGGTGGCGAAGTTGTCGCAGCAATCCACCACCACGTCGGCGCTGGCCACGAGCGTATCGAGACGTTGTGCGTCGGCGCGCTCATGCAAGGCCACCACCGTGACCTCGGGGTTGATCTCGGCGATGGACTGCGCCGCCGAGGCCGCCTTGGGCCGGCCCAGGCGCGACATGTCGTGCGCGATCTGGCGCTGCAGGTTGGTGAGGTCGACGCTGTCGTTGTCGACGATGGTGATGCGGCCCACCCCCGCCGTGCCCAGGTACAGCGCCACCGGCGAGCCCAGCCCACCTGCGCCGATGACCAGCGCATGCGAAGCCAGCAATGCCTGCTGGCCTTCAATGCCCAGCTCGTCGAGCAGGATGTGGCGCGAGTAGCGCAGCAGTTGGTCGTCGTTCATGGCTTCAAAATCAAAACGCCCGTGGGGTGCACGGGCGTTTTTTTGACGAGCGAGTGACGAGAGCGTGTTGCTTCAGTTGGTGGTGGTTTCAGCCTTGCGTTCCACCACGGTCTTGGACACCAGCACCGGCTTGCCCTTCAGGCGGTTGAGCGCCTGGGCGAGCTGGAAGTCTTCGGAGCTGCCGAACTCGGGCAGCGGCTTGGGTGCAGCTGTGGTCTTGGCGGAGTCTTCTTCGAGCTTCTTGCGTGCATCGTCGCGGGCCTTTTGACGGGCTGCGTCTTTCACTTCGGCGCCCTGGCCGCTTTGCAGGTGTTTCTCAAGATCTGCCTCGCGCATGCGCAGCGCGGCGAACACATTGCCTTCGGCGGTTTCATCGAGCATCACGTCGGGCACGATGCCCTTGGCCTGGATGGAACGGCCGCTGGGTGTGTAGTAGCGCGCGGTGGTGATTTTGATGGCGGCGCTCGGGCAGTTGTCGATGCGCACACGTTCGTTCAGGCAGATGGCGCTTTGCACCGAGCCCTTGCCGAAGGTTTGTGCACCCATCACGATGGCGCGCTGGTGGTCTTGCAGCGCACCGGCGACGATCTCGCTCGCCGAGGCTGAGCCTTCGTTCACCAGCACCACCAACGGCACCTTCTTCACGGCGTCGGGCAGGCGGCGCAGCGGGTCGGCGCCGTCACCGCGTACGTAATCGAGCGCCCGGGCCTTGGCCTCCGACTTGGACGTCTGGCCCTTGATGGACACGATCAGCGCGTCTTTTGGGAGAAAGGCCGCCGAAATGGCGATCGAGGCTTCAAGTGCACCACCCGGGTCATTGCGCAGGTCGAGCACCAGGCCCTTCAGGTTGGGGTCTTGCTTGTAGATTTCTTCGAGCTTGCGCGAGAAGTCTTCGACGGTGCGCTCCTGGAACTGGCTCACGCGCAGCCAGGCATAGCCGGGCTCGATGACCTTGGAGCGCACGCTTTGGGTGCGGATTTCTTCGCGAACGATGGTCACGGGGAAGCTGCGGCTCTCGCTCTTGCGGAAGATGGTGAGCTCGACCTTGGTGTTGCGCTCGCCGCGCATCTTCTTGACCGCCTGCTCCATGCTCAGGCCCTTGACGGCGGTGTCGTCGATCTTGGTGATCAGGTCGCCGCTCTTGATGCCGGCACGGAAGGCCGGTGAGCCTTCGATCGGCGTCTGCACCTTGACCAGGCCGTCTTCCATGCCGATCTCGATGCCCACGCCGATGAACTTGCCGGTGATGCCTTCGCTGAATTCCTTGACACCCTTGCGGTCGAAATACTGCGAGTGGGGGTCGAGGCCGCTGACCATGCCGCCGATGGCGTCGGTGATGAGCTTCTTTTCGTCGACCGGGTCGACGTAGGTGTTCTTGATCACGTCGAACACCTTGGCAAGCTGCTGAAGCTCGTCAAGTGGGAGTGGATTGGCCGGGTTGCGGGCCGTGGCCTGCAACTGCATGGTGGTCAGGGCACCGGCAACGGCCCCCAGCGTGACCCAGCCTGCGACTTTGAGTTTGGCACCCATATACAACCTGCTTCCTGCCTGAGACGGAGATTTCACGCGATTCCAGTATAAAACTGCGACCCCGCTTGGAGGGGCGGGCTGGCACTTAGTTTCAGCATTTTTCGTGACCTTGTGAGACAACGGGGGTCACCGCGACGTAAAGAAGTTCTAAGGATCCCTGACCGAGTGGACCAGGCGATCACCGGGTCTGCTGCGAAGAGGGTGATCACAGGGCATGTTCGGCCACCTCGAAACGCCCGCGCCCGGCCCGTTTGGCCTGGTACAGCGCCACGTCGGCGCGCTGCATGAGCGTTTGCACGGTGCCTTGTCCATTCGGAGCCAGGGCCAGCCCCACGCTGCCGCCGATGTGCAGCACCTGGCCTTCGATCTCGAATGGCTCTGCCAGCGCGCTCACGATCTTGCGGGCCACGGTGCGGGCCGCGGGTTCGTCCTTGACACCGGCCAACACCACGGCGAACTCGTCGCCGCCCAGGCGGGCCAGCACGTCCGACGGGCGCAGGGCCTGCTGGAGGCGTTGCGCCGCGGCCTTGAGCAGGGCGTCGCCAGCGGCATGGCCGTGTTCGTCGTTGACGGGTTTGAACCGGTCCAGGTCAATGCACAACAGGGCGAGCAGGTTCTGCTCGTGCCGCGCGCGGCCCAGCGCATCATGGATGCGCAGATCGAAGCCGGCCCGGTTGAGGGTGCCGGTGAGCGTGTCGGTCTGCGAGGCGTCGAGCAGTTTTTGCTGCTGCCGCTTGTGGGTGGTGATGTCTTGCGACAGCGCCACGAAACCTGCCACACGGCCGTCGGCGCTGCGAAAAGGGATGTAGGTGATTTCGAAGTATTGGGTGCTGTCGAGTTCAGATTCGAACATCACGCGCTGGCCGGCCAGTGCCGCTTCGATGTGCTTGCGCCGCTGGTTGTATGAGGCCGCGCCGAGCGCATCGCGCACAGTCAGCCCCAGCAGGCGGTCGTGAGGCAGGCCGACCCAGCGGTCGTAGGCGTCGTTGGTGAACAGGTAGCGCTCCAGGTTGTCGATCACGGCCACCAGGGCTGGCAGGGTGGCCGCCACGATCTTGAGGATCGATTCACTGCGTTGCAGCTCCATGCGGGAGCGCAGCTCCTGCGTGACGTCGCGCATGACCACCGAAAAGGTTTCGACCTGCTGATTTTCGTCACGGTGCACGATCAGCATTTCGCTCACGGTGATCTCGCGCCCGCCGCTGGCCAGCACCGAGGTCTCGCCGACCCAGATGCCGTTGGCGATGGCGGTGGGAAGAATTTGATCGCGCACCTGTGCCTCGCGGTGGGCGGGCATGAAATCGTCGTAGTGCAGTGTTTCCAGCGAGTCTTCGGGGCCCATGGCGAGCAGGGCGCGGCCCGCCGGGTTGAGGTAAAGCAGCCGGCCTTGCGGGTCGACTTGCGCCACCACGTCGGTGCTTTTCTCGAAAATGGCCGTCAGCATGCGCTGGGCTTTTTGCTGCTGGATGCGCTCGGTGATGTCTTCCAGTGAGCCCACCTGGCCGACCAGCTTGCCGTCGACGTGCAGTGGCGCGGTGCGCACAGTGAGCACGGCCGCCTTGCCGCCAGGTTGATGAATGTTCAGCAGGCTGTTGATGGGCTCGCCGCTGGCCGCCGCGTGTTGCCATGCCTGTTTGACCTCGTCTCGCTGGCT
The DNA here is from genome assembly GCA_014379885.1 of Rhizobacter sp. The sequence goes on along the minus strand of JACMKW010000591.1, from coordinate 3,515 downwards.
GGCCTCCACGATCTCGTTCCAGCCCCAAGCCATGCGCTCGCGCGGCAGCCCGGTCTTCTGGAAGTAGGCGTCGTTGGCGTAGGTGGTTTCGCCGCGCGTGTCGGTGCGAAACAGGCCGAGCGGAAAAGCGGCACTGAGCGCAGTGAACTCGGCCTGGCTGCGCCGTGTGGCGCGCTGGCTGCGGGCGAGCAGCACCGAGATTGCGAACGCCAACAGCGTGAGCAGGGCCAGTACGACGAAGCCGACGTTGCGCCGGTAGCGAAATGCTGCCATGACCTCGTCGACTTCTTGCGATACCAGCACCGTCACCGAGTAGCGGCCCAGGCGTTCGTAGCTGGCCAGCCGGGGCTGGCCGCCGGTCAGCGCGCCGTCATGCTGGAAAGTGCCGCGTGAACTGCCCTCGCTGGGCAGGATCGCCGGCCTGTTTTTGCTCAGGTTGCGGCCGACCAAACCCTCGATCGGCGGGGTGCGCACCACAACCACCCCCGTACTGTTGACGATCGAGACGGCGCCCGCTGGTTTTTCGCGCAGGCTTTCATGCACGGCGCTCAGCCGCGCCAAATCGACCCAGGCCACCACGCCGGTGATGTCGCCCGACGCGCGTTCCAGCCGCCGAGAGATCGGCCACTGCCACGGCTGGTTGGCCGTCTGGCGCTGTGGAGAGCCCACGTGCACGTCGCCCATGCGGGGCGGCCACACGACTGCAGACGTGCCCGCCAGCCACGGCGCGGCACCGGGTGTGGTAATGGCGAGCCCGGTGTCGGACGCAAACCCGAAGCTCACCAGCCCGTCCAGGCCCTGGCTCATGTGCGCCACCAGATCAGTCAGCCCGGTGTCTTGCCGTGGGTCGTTCTGGGGGTGGGTCTTCACCCAGTGGTCGATTACCGCCAAGTCGCTTTCGATGCCTTGCAGCAGGCCGCGTGTTTGCTGCAGCACGGCGTTGTTGATCAGGCGCAATTGTTGTTGTGCGCCTTCGAGTAGGCGCCGCTCCTGAACCACACCGAAGGTCAGCACCACGCTCCACAAGGTGACGAGCAGGACGAACGTCACGATGAACAGGCCCCGCGTCAGAAGCCGGTGTCGGGCTTCTTCGGGGGGCATGAATCGCCCGAGGGTCACTTCTTCAACGGGCGCTTGGGCAGCGTTGCCGGCGCCTTGAGCGGGCTGCTGGGCTCGGGCGGGCGGCCACCGCCAGCCACCAGCCCGGGGGTGTTGATGCACTTCATGTTCTTGGGTGCCAGCGCATAGGTGCTGGTGCCGGCCACGCTTTGCTCCAGTGCGGCAGAAATGATCGCCGACTTGGCAGTTTCACAGGCCAAGCCCGAGTTGAAGCTCGCGATGAGATAGGGATTCATGCCGTAAGCCGTCACGACGAAGGCGAAGAGCGATACCACGGGGAAGTCTCCTTGGGCGAAACGGGCCCTGATGTTCGCTCACCTTAACGGATGCGCAATCTGTTACACCGTGAAAGTAAGCGGCGCTTCGGTGCCAGTTGTTGATATCCGCCACCAGGCGGGCAGCAGACTGCGCACCTTGGCCTGGGCAAACCGGTCGTCGATGAGGCACACCACCCCGCGGTCGGCCGGGGTGCGGATCACACGGCCGGCGGCTTGCACCACTTTTTGCAGGCCGGGGTAGAGGTAGGCGTAGTCGTAGCCCCTGTGTTCACCGAAACGCTCGCCCAGGCGCTGCTTCATCTGCTCGTTCACCGGGTTGAGCTGGGGCAGGCCCAGGGTGGCGATGAACGCGCCGATCAACTGCCGGCCCGGCAGGTCGATGCCCTCGGCGAACGAACCGCCCAGCACGGCGAAGCCGATGCCTTCGCTGTCGGTTGTGAAACGGGCCAGAAACTGCTCACGCTCGGCCTCGCCCATGCCGCGCGACTGCTCCCACACCGGCACCTGTGGCGCCTGCGCGCGAAACAGGGCCAACACCTTTTGCAGGTAGTCGAAGCTGCTGAAGAAGGCGAGGTAGTTGCCGGGTTGTGCGGCGTACTGCCGTGCCATCAGCTCGGCAATCGGCGCGAGCGAAGCGTTGCGATGCTGGTAGCGGGTGGAGATGTGGCCGGCGAGCAGCACGCTCAATTGATCGGGCGAGAAGGGCGTGGGCACGTCAACCCACAAGGTGTTGGTGGGCAGGCCCAGGGTGTCGGCATAAAACTGCTGCGGGCTCAGCGTGGCGGAAAACATCACCACCGAATGCGCTGCTTGCAGCCGCGGGGTGAGGTGCGGCGCCGGTACCACGTTGCGCAGGCACAGCACGGCGCTGCGCGGGGTGCTGAGGCTCACGTCAAACAGCGAGTTGTTGTCGAACAGCTCCAGCACGCGTGCGAAGTGCAGGGCGTCGAAGTAGAAGCGCTGCAGCTCGCCGTCGACCGCGGTCGGGTGTTCGACCAGGTGGTCGCCGATGGCAGCGGTGGCCTTTTGCAACGCGGTGGTGAATGTCGCAGGCACGCTGGCGTGCACTTGGTATGGCGCGGCCTGCTCTTTGTACAAGGCATTCCAGGCGCGGTTGAGCTTGTCGAACGTGGTCTTCAGCGCGGGCGGTGCCGCCTTGCGCACCTGCCTGAACTGGGCCTGGTTCAGCTCGGCCGAGTACATCTTGCGGGCCCGCTCGACCAGGTTGTGCGCTTCGTCGACCAGCACACCCACGCGCCAGGCGTTGAGTTGCGTGAGGCTGTGCAGCAGGGCGCTCAGGTCGAAGTAGTAGTTGTAGTCGCCGACGATCAGGTCGCTCCAGCGCACCAGCTCCTGGCTCAGGTAGTAGGGGCAGACCTGGTGCGCCAGCGCCAGCTGCCGCAGCGCGCTCTTGTCCATGAAGCCAGCGGCCAGCGCGGCACTGCGGGCCGCGGGCAGGCGGTCGTAGAAGCCCCTGGCCAGAGGGCAGGAGTCGCCGTGACAGGCCTTGTCGGGGTACTCACAGGCCTTGTCGCGCGCCACCAGTTCCAGTACCCGCAGTGGCAGCGCCGGCGCATGGTTTTTAAGCAATGCGAGCGCATTCAGCGCCACCGCACGGCCCGACGTTTTGGCGGCCAGGAAAAACAGCTTGTCGAGATGTTGCGTCGGACAGGCTTTAAGCAGCGGAAAGACGGTGCCTATGGTTTTGCCGATGCCTGTGGGCGCCTGCGCCAGCAAACAGCGGCCGCTGCCGGCCGACCTGTAAACCGCCTCGGCCAGTTCCCGCTGGCCCGGCCGGAACGATGCATGCGGAAATGGCAGCGTGGCCAGCGCCTCGTCACGTGCGGCGCGGTGGGCCAGCTCCTGTGCGGCCCAGTCGAGAAATGACGCGCACTGGCTTTCGAAGTACTGGCGCAGCGAACCGGCGCCATGCGCTTCACAAAGCAGCGTTTCATGCTGGCTTGCAATGTCGAAATAGACCAGCGCGAGGCGAACTTCGGGCAAGTTCAGTTTCTGGCACAGCAACCAGCCGTAAATCTTGAGCTGTGCCCAGTGCCACTGGCGGTGGTTGTCGGGGATGGACTTGAAATCACCCCTGAAGGTCTTGACCTCTTCGAT
>JACMKW010000590.1 GCA_014379885.1 Rhizobacter sp. | reverse complement strand
GGCATCAAGACGAGCGCAGTCGTCGGCGTGGGCAGCGCAACGATCGCCGCGTTCATCGGCGCGGGCGGCTTCGGCGAGCGCATCGTCACCGGCCTGGCGCTCAACGACCATGCGGCGCTGCTGTCGGGGGCGATCCCTGCGGCAGTGCTGGCGGTGTTGATGCAGCTCGTGTTCGAGCTTGCCGAGCGCCTGGTTCGGCGCGTGCCGGCAAAGCGCGGATAAGACCCGCTGGCACAGTGCTTTTCGCTGCATCGCCGACAGACCCTGCGGCCGACACTCACCGCACGATTTCGTTGATCCTGCGGGCACTCCGGCCCGCCTTTCCCGGAGTGATGTGGTGCTCAGCTTGGTGAGTGCGCTGTACGCGCTGTTCGGTGTGGTGTTCGTGCTGGCCTATGTGCCGCAACTGCGTGCCGTGTGGCGCAGCCGAAATGGCGCGGCCGACGTGTCGCTCGGCACCTGGGGCGTGTGGTGTGCGTCGTCCACCGTCTCCTTGCTGTATGCCCACCTCGTGAGCCACGACCTGAGCTACACCCTGGTGTGCCTGGGCAACGTGGCGGGCTGTTATGCCGTCACCGGCGCGGCGCTGCTGCGCCGCCAGCGATACGCGGGCGTGGCCCTGGCCGGGTAGGAGCCTGCGCGCGCCGCAGGGGCGATTCACCGCGCCACGCGATTCGGACTATTCTTTCGGCTCACCGAAGGAGCTGCCGTGTCATTTGCTGCCAAGACCATTCGTCCTCTCTGGCGTCCTCTCTGGCCTCTTCTCTGGTTGTGTGGGGTGGCCTCGCTCGTCTTGAGCGCCTGCGGTGGCAGCACCGACTCGGGGCCGCGCCACTTCCCCAACCTGGCCAACCCAGCCGTCACACGTTTGCTGAGCTCGGTCGACGCCATTGGCGTGGGCGGCGCAGGCCTGTTGTCGAGCAACCCCGACCTGGCCGATCTGCAACTGCGTGCCAACCGCGCCGGGGGCACGGTGCAACTGCGGTTTTCGTGCAGTGGCTGCAGCATCACCGTGCGCGCGGCGGGTGCCACTGCCGGTGCCAACCAATACATCAGCGTGCCCTTTGCCAGCCTGGCGCCGGCATCGAATGCACCGGTGACCGTGACCGATAACGTGAGCGGTGCCGTGGCCACCTACACCTTGCATGCGCGCACGCTCGACCACGCGCCATACAGCATCGGCACCAACAGCAGCCCCGAACCGGGCGACCTCTACCTCACGCCCTTCGACCCCGACGGCTACGGCGCCGGCTTCGCTTACATCGTGGGCACCGATGGCGCGCTGAAGTACTACTACCGCAACCCGCCGGGGAGCGACATCCTCGACTTCAAGAAAACGGTGATTCCGGGCGGCGCCACACGCTACAGCTTCTACGATCAGGCCGCCGCCGGCATCCGCGTGATGGACGCCAGCTTCACCACGCTCACCGTGGTGCAGGCGCGGCCGTTTCCCGACGGCAACACCTACGCGGTGGACGGGCACGACCACGTGATCGTCGATGACGGGCATTACCTGATCGGTGTGTACGCGGCCAAGGCGGTGAACAACATCCCTTCGCTGCCGGGGCAGTCGCTGTTCGTCACCGGCACGGGCTTGCAGGAGATCGTCGGCGGCACGGCGGTGTTCAGCTGGCTCTCAACCGACCAGCCGCAGCTCTACGCCTGCTCGGCGCGCGGCAATGGCTACACCGCCAACAACGGCGCCGACTACATGCACTGGAACGCGCTGGCAGTCGACACCGACGGCGACTGGCTGGCCACGTTCCGCCACCTTGATGCGGTGCTGAAAATCAACCGCAGCACCGGTGCGGTTCGCTGGACGCTGGGTGGCAGTTGCGACGAATTCGGCCTCACCACTACGCAAAGGTTCAGCAGCCCGCACGACGCACGCCGCGCGCCGGATGGCAGGCTCACGCTGTTCGACGTCGGCGCGGCCGGTGTCTTGTCACGCGTGACGGCTTTCAACCTCGACGAGGTGGGCAAGACGGTCACCGGCTTCACCGCGTACACCACCGACGCGCACGGCAGCTACAACCTCGGCAGCGCCCAGCTCTTCGCCAGCGGCCGTGCGTTGGTGGGCTGGGGCGAGTTCAACGGCTACGACAGTGACGTGTCGGAATACAACCTCAGCAGCGGAGCGTTGTCATTCGAGCTGACTCTGTTGCCGAGTTACTGCACCAACGGCTACTTCTCGTACCGGGCGCGCAAGTTCCTGTGAGGCGTGATGACCGCATCGCGCGCGGTGTGGCTGCCGCACCGCAGCGCATCGACTTTCTCGCGCCCTCGGCCGAGGTGGCAGCCGCGCTGATCGGCGCCGAGGTGTACGTGGGTGGTGTGGGCGGGCGCATCGTTGAAACCGAGGCCTACGACCGCGAAGACCCGGCCTCGCACAGCTTTGCCGGCCCCACCGAACGCAACGGTGTGATGTTCGGGCCGCCTGGGCGCGTGTACGTCTACCGCTCGTATGGGCTGCACTGGTGTCTGAACTTCGTGTGCCGCGAAGAGGGGCATGGGGCGGCGGTGTTGATCCGTGCGATCGAGCCTCTACAGGGTTTGGATGAGATGCGCGAGCGTCGCGGGCTGGATGACGAGCGCTTGCTGTGCGCCGGCCCGGGGCGGTTGGCGCAGGCGCTGGGGGTCACGCGTGATCTGAATGGCTTGCGCCTGGATCGCTCGCCGTTCGAGTTGAGGCCACGGGAGAAACCGGTGTCGGTGCTGACAGGCCCGCGCATCGGTATCTCCAAAGCGGTGGAACTGCCGTGGCGCTTCGGCCTGGCAGGCTCGCGTTTCTTGAGCAAACCGTTTCGCGCACCCACCACCCGCTCGGCCTGAGGTATCGAAGGCGTGCTCAGGAGGTGCGGGGTTTCGATACCTCAGCCTGATCGGGCGGGGGCTTGGCGAAGCCCGAAGGAGTTCAGCTCCCCCACACCTCGCGCGCCGTCTCCACCACCAGCTTCAACTTGCTGCGCTGAGCCTCCACCGCAATGTTGTTGCCATGCACGGTCGACGAAAACCCGCACTGTGGTGACAGGCACAGCTGCTCCAGCGGCGCGTACTTCGCGGCTTCGTCAATGCGGCGCTTGAGCGCGTCCTTGCTTTCCATCTCGCCGAACTTGGTGGTGACCAGGCCCAGCACCACGACCTTGCCCTTGGGCAAGAAGCGCAGTGGGCGGAAGTCGCCCGAGCGGTCGTCGTCGTATTCGAGGAAGTAGGCG
>JACMKW010000589.1 GCA_014379885.1 Rhizobacter sp. | reverse complement strand
CGATCACGATCAGCGCCAGAAAGCCGATCGTCAGGCCCGCGCCAATGCCTATCGCCAACCGGCTTCGTCCGAACATCAATCAACTTTCAAAGGGCTGGGCGTGGACAAAATGAGCGCGCTCCTTCGCTCTGCTCAATGCTCTCTGGCAATCTGTCGCTCATGATACTAACTTGGGTGACCCCCGACCTTTTGGGACGCCCCGCCTGAAGAAGCGGAGGGAGCGCACGCTCAGTTGGTCGCGCCGGATGCATTGCCCCGCCCTTGCGGGGCGAGTGGGGCATATAAGGTTCAAACGCCCTAGGGGTCGACCTATGACGGTCCGGAACGCGACTTTCGGTGCAATGGCAGGTGATCACGAACAAAGGCGATCCCTGGCTGAACGTCGACTGGCGCGAGTCGGGAGTCTCGATGCAGCCATCCCCAGGTCGCCGGCACGGCACCGGGCAAGGCCGTGTGCTGATCGAGAAAGCCTTGCCATACCATCTGCGAGCAAAGACCACGCATCTGCTGACGCCAGACGGGGTTCATTGCACGATCGCCTTGCCTGTGTGCGCGCGGGCAGCGCTTGGGACTAGAAAGATGCAGCCGCAATCGCAATCGGGCGCCTGACGGCTCAGGGGCGCGCAGAGCTCCTAAGTGACAGCGACGTCCGCTTTTGGCCGAAAGCGGGTTGCGGCTCTTACGTCGCGTCGTCGCTTGTACACAGCGCGTCGCGGGCCACGTCTTTGCGACCTGGCATCGAGGCTCCCTCGGCGAGAGGCGCGCCTGATCGCTGGATCTGACCCTCCTGCGTGCCTGAGACGATGGGTGATGGAGATGCCAGACTGATTCAACCCCTACGCACCATGAGCACCACCGTGAGGTGATCCCCTTCGCTGCCACGCGGGTAGGGCGGCGTGGGCCAGACCCAACGCTCCGAGGTGAAGAGCGCGCGCATCGCGTTGATATCGCAGTGGTAGGGCGGGCCCGCCACCCACCCATCGGCGGCTTCGGTTCTCGGCACCTGTTCGAACTGCGCGAACAAGCGGCCGCCGGGCCGCAGCCATGCGTGCAGTTGCTGTGCGTAGCGCACCCAGTGGTCGGGGTGCAGGGCACACAGACAGGTGCGTTCGATGATGGCGCCCACGGGTGAGGGCGGTGACCAGGTGAGCACGTCGGCTTGCTCTACCCGTGCGACCTGGGTGCCGAGGCCGGCGTGGGCCAAGCGCCCGTGGGCTATGGAGACAGCGGCGGGCGCGTAGTCGATGCCGGTGACGGCGATGCCGCGTGAGGCCAGCAAGGGCAGGTCGCGGCCGGTGCCGCAGCCGGGCACGAGCACGGGGGCGTCTTGCGCGCTCAGCGTGCCGTCGGTTAACCACGCCACGAGCTCGGGGTCATCCGCGCCGTCGTCCCACGGCGTTCGTTGGGTCAGGTAGCGGTCTTGCCAGAAGGGAATGTCGGGTCCGGGCATGCTCTCACTCCAGGGGTCTGAGCGTAGGGTACGCAAAAACACGCTGGCTAAACTCTCAAGACAACGATGGTCCGCCTCACGAGGCGAGGAGAGAGGGGATGGAGATGTTCCAAAACTTGCGCGCCTTGGCACTGGCGTTTGCCTTGGTACTGGTCGGGTGTGGTGGCGGAGGAGGGGATGCTTCGAATTCGCCGGCAATCGAACCGGGCACTTTTGACGCGTTGTTCACCCAACCGTCTCTGGATGTGCGCGGCATTGAAGGCAGCCCCCAATCGGCGAGCCTTTCCGCCGTGATCACGCTCACCGGTGCGGCCGCCAACGAGGGCATTTACCTTCGAGCAGGTGGGGACGATGCGGTGGTGCAGGGTGTTCAAGGGCAGATCATCGGGAACATGCTCAGCCTCACGCTCACCTTGCGTGGCAACCTTGCACCGGGCGACTACACAGGCGAGTTTCGGTTGTATGGCTGCCACGATGAAGGCTGCAACCGGCCCGCCCAAGGCAGCCCGGTTCGCGTGCCCATTCGTTATCACGTGGGTCCGAATCTGCAGGTGCAACAGCACGTGGCGCTGAGCCGTCAAGGCAGTGAAGCTGCTCCCGAAGTGACGCTGCCCGTGACCACTCCTCCCGAAGCGGGGTCACTTTTCCTGACCGTGTCGAACAACCGGCCCGAGGCCCTGACCATCTCCTTCGACGGCAGCGCCGTGAGGGTGACCACGCAACAAGTTCCCGCTGGCACTTATGGGGCAATCGCGACGCTGCGGTCGCAAACCGACGAACGCTATACCCGCACGGTCGAGGTGCAGTACAGCGTCGTTGCGCCGCCCGGCGGCGAGCACCCGCTGTCGGTGAACGAAACGAATCACACCGTGACCCTTCAACAAGGCGGCACTTCCACGCACCGCATCGTGGTCACACGCCCTACCTGGACCAGTGGTTGGGGTGAGCCCGAGCTCTTCTGGAACAACGGCGGAATGCTCTCGCTCACATCGCTTGGCAACGGCCAGTACGACGCCGTGATCAACACAGCCGGGCTGGAAACAGGGCAGTACTCACCCACCGTTCGCTTCTCGGCCGGCCCGACGGGTGGGGCCGTCTTGGTGAGGTTCGACGTGACGGTGTATTCATCGTTCTTTGTCGACGGCAGCACGGTGCGTACCGTCACAGCCACAAGTTCGGCCAGCGATCTCATGTGGTCTCACCCGGTTCGCATGTTCGACGGCTCAACCGCCATGTGGACGGCTGTCTCGCTGTCGCCCTTGCTTCACGTGATCAACAGCACCGGGCAGGCCGGGCGCGACGAGATTCAGCTGAGGGTGGACCCCGCGGCGCTGACCTTGCCCGCGTGGGGCCACGTGTTTCTCCTCGTGGTGTCGATCGACCGGCCCAACACGTCGCCAGTGACGATGCAGTTGTCGCTGTGGAACTCCATTCCCACGCTGCAACGCTTGTCTCCATCGACCTTGGTGGGTGGCAGCGGGCGTGTCTACATCGAGGGCGCGTTCCAGAACTACGAAGGCGACCCGCTGCGGCCAAATCGTCTTCGTGTCGAAGGGGCCACCCTGACCCGGGGCCGGCTGGTGGAAGATCCCCGGTACCTGAGCAATACGCTGGTGCTTGAACTTGACCTGGCTGGTGGAATTGCCGGGCAACCCGTGCGCGTGCATGTCGACAGCGCATTGCTACCTACGCAGGTCGAGCTGGCGGTACGGGCCCCGCTTCGAGCCAGCTTGGGCTACCAGGCGCTCGGCTATGGCAGCTACCGTCCTGGCCAATTCGCTCCCGGCCTGGGCGCCTTTTATTTCTCGGCCCCGGGCGCGGTTTACCGCTGGGCCCAGGGGCCGGGCGGCTGGACCATTTCGCAGGCCAGTGTGCCGGGCTTGATCGATGTGTCGCCTGGCCCGGACGAAAAACAGCTCTTTGGTTTGAAGCCGAATGAAGTGGTGGCGCTTCACCCGCTGACGTTTGCGCAGCAGGCCGCAGGCGTGCCCACGGGCGGCCACTACCCGTCGCCCATCACCTTCGACAACACCGCGGCTGTGGGCGCCAGGGCGCTGAGCTTCAGTGCCGACGGCCGTGCACTCGCCAGCATGGGCGACCTGACGAACCCGGCGAGCCACACCGTCGGGACGCTCTGCACGCATCGGTCCACCCGCGCTCTGTCGGTGCTGACCGATGCGCCTGAGTCGTGCGACCCGGGAAGCGCAAGAGGGTGGGTCACCGGGCCCACAGGCTCCGGCACCGTGCGAAGTGCCAATGGGCATGCCGTGGTGGGCGTCAACACCAGCGGGCAGCGTTCGATCTACTCTGCTGCAGAGCGGCAATGGGTGCCGCTGGCCGCTCTGCCTGCCGGCGTGATGGTCAGCGCGGTCTCCGACAGCGGCTTGCGCATGGTGCGCAACGATGGTGTGGTGATCGATGCCAACGGAAACTCGCTGGGCAACCTGGCGAGCGTAATGCCTTTCACGCACATTGCTGCGGGCTACGGCCTGTCGTCCGGTGGGCGATTCGCGCTGGTCTATGGCTACCGTGTCACCGGCACGGGCAGTGCGCAGCGCGCAGCCAACGCCACGCTCTGGGTGGTCGATTTGAACAATGCGGCTGTGGCTGGAGTGAGTTCGGCGCCAGTTTTGGCTGCCATTGCCTTGCCGAATGCGGTGGGCTGCACGAGCGCTTTTGTGCAGGGTGAAGCCTGCGATCACCAGGCCTCGATCAGCGTGGCGCCAGGCGACGGCACCGCATTTCTGATTGGTCCGCGCGGCATTGCCGTCGTGCCCTTGCCCACCGAGGTGACCTCGGCCCAGCCTTTGGCCGACACACGGCGGTCGCGCGCCAATGCGAAGGGCGCAACACCTGCGCATCGCCCCGCTACGTTGCCGCCGCTGCGTGGGCGTCTGGAAAGTCAGTGAAGCGTTGTGGCTCGGGGGTCAAGTCTGCATTCCTGCATCCACAACGCGAGGGTCACACAACGCGAGCAACGCGAGGGTCAGCAACGCGAGGGTCAGGTCTTGCATTCACGCATTTTCGCTTGACCTCTGCGTCTCGACTCTGCGCCGATCGCCGCTCAAGGGCATCGCGTCCTGAGCAGCCACTTCACTGCTTCACCGCCGGCGGCGCATCCTTCTCGGCCGTCATCGGCACCTCACACAACGAAGGCTCGGCCGGGCCGTAGCGCTGGTTGAAGGCCTCGACGCTCACGCGCTGGTACTGGCTGGGCAGCTTCAGGGCCGCCCATTCCTGGCAGGTGTAGACGCGACCCCCGGTCTCGACCATCTCGTTGCCGCAACGCAGAAGCCCGCGCCGGTTGGCCGCGAGAATGGTCGGGCAGGGGCTGCGTGACTCGACCCCGCAGACCGCCACCTGCGTCAACAGGCTGTCGCGCACCACGCCTCGAATGTGCCCGTGCTTGCGTGGCGCATCGCCGCCGGCCAGGGGCGCGGGGCGCAGCCAGCCGCAAACGCCTGTGGCGTCTTGCGCCAAACGGTAGCCGTAGCAGGCCCCGCGGACACAGGTGCAGTCGTCCCAGAGGCCCGCCAAGTTGG
>JACMKW010000588.1 GCA_014379885.1 Rhizobacter sp. | reverse complement strand
CGTGGCCAGTGAGTACGACTTCGTGCTGATCGACTGCCCGCCGTCTTTGAGCCTGCTCACGCTGAATGGCCTGTGCAGCGCCCACGGTGTGGTGGTGCCCATGCAGTGTGAGTACTTTGCGCTCGAAGGCCTGAGCGACCTGGTCAACACCATCAAGCAGGTGCACGCCAACCTCAACCCTGATCTGCAGATCATCGGCCTGCTGCGGGTGATGTTCGACCCGCGCATCACCTTGCAGCAGCAGGTCAGCGACCAGCTCAAGGAGCATTTCGGCGACAAGGTGTTCAACACCGTGATTCCGCGCAATGTGCGCCTGGCCGAGGCGCCCAGCTACGGCTTGCCTGGCGTGGTGTTCGACCCGGCGTCCAAAGGCGCGCAGTCGTTCATCGAGTTCGCCAACGAGATGGTGAAACGGATCGGGCCAGGCTGATGCAACTGGCGCCCCAGGCCCTCAGCTCGCGCTTTGACAGCACCCTGCTGTCGCGGGTGGAAGACGCCGGCCTCAACGCCAGCGCCCCGCCTCAGCAGCGCTGGGTCGACGGTTGGTTGGTGCGCTTTTCAGCCGGCAAGGCCAAACGAGCTCGTTGTGTGAATGCGGTGGCCGAAGGGCGGTTGCCGCTGAACGAGCGTTTGGCGCTTTGCGAGCAGGTCTTTGCGCAGGCTGACTTGCAGATGGTCGTGCGCATTACCCCCTTCACCACGCCGGCCCATCTGGACGACACACTCGCCGCCCTGGGCCTGAGCCGCATCGACGACACCCGTGTGATGGTGCTGAACGAGTTGAACAAGCTCGTGCCTGTGGCCCTAGCCAGCGGCATGTCGGTGCACAGCATTGGGCTCGAACCGTTTGCCCAGCGCGTGGGGGCCTTGCGTGGTTCGCCCCTGTCACAGCGCCAGGCCCATGCCGAGCGCCTGCTGCATTCGCCGGTGCCGTTCTGCGCCTTCGAGCTGCGCTCCCATGGCGAGGTGCTGGCCTGCGGGCAATACGCCGTCGAGGCTGACTTGGTGGGGCTGTACGACGTGTTCACCGCGCCGTCAGTGCGGGGCCGGGGCTTCGCCCGGCAGTTGTGCCAGTACATGCTGGTGCATGCACGGGAACGCGGTGCGCGGCATGCCTATTTGCAGGTCGAGGGTGATAACGACGCAGCAAGGGCCGTGTACCACCGGCTCGGTTTCGCCGATGGCTACGCGTACCACTACCGGGTCAAAGCGGCTGAGGCCTGAGCCCTCACACCAGGCCGAGCGCTTCGTCCAAACCCAGGTGCACATTCATCGACTGCACCGCCGCACCGCTCGCGCCTTTGCCCAGGTTGTCGAGCCGGGCCATCAGGATCGCTTGCGTGTCGCTGGCGAACACGAAGATGTCGACACGGTTGGTGTCATTGCAGGCTTGCACGTCGAAGTAGGTGGCTTCAATTGCGACCGGGTCGCGCAGTGGCAGCACGCGGATGAAACGTTCGTTGGCGTAGCGTGCAGCCAATGCCTGGTGCAGCTTTTCTGGCGTAGTGCCGGTCGCCAACTGCCGCAGATGCAAGGGCACACTCACGCTCAAACCCTTGAGAAATCTACCAACGATGGGCATGAAGATCGGCTTGAACTGCAGGCCGGTGTGGGTGGCCATCTCGGGAATGTGTTTGTGGGCGAGCGTCAAACCGTAGGGCCGGGGTGCGTCGAGAAGCGGGTCGGGCCCGGCTTCGTACTGCTCGATCATCTTCTTGCCACCACCGGAGTAACCGGTGATCGAGCTGGCGCTGATGGGCAGAGCGGCGGGCACCAGGCCGGCATCAACCAGCGGGCGCATCAACAAAATGAAGGCGCTGGAATGGCAGCCCGGGTTGGAGATGCGCTTGCTGGCGCGCAGCTTGGTACGTTGATCCGGCGCCAGCTCGGGCAGGCCGAAGGCCCAGTCGGGCGAGGTGCGGTGGGCCGTACTGGCATCGATGATGCAAGTCTTGGGGTTGTTGACCAGGGCGGCGGCTTCTTTGGCAGCGGCATCGGGCAGGCAGAGAAACGCCACGTCGGCGGCGTTGAGCAGGCGGGCGCGTTCGTCGGCGTCTTTGCGGCGCTCGGGCGCGATGCGCAGCACCTCGATGTCGCTGCGGCCAGCGAGATACTCGTTGATGCGCAGCCCGGTCGTGCCTTCTTGGCCGTCTACGAACACCCGGTAAGTCATTTCCGTCACCCTCAATTCAATGAACCCGAAGGATAAAGCACACGCATGACGAACACTGAGGTTTTCCCTGTGACCAACTCACGCGTGTTGATACTGCCGGGGTGGCTGAACTCCGACGCCGCCCATTGGCAAAGCCGCTGGGAGGTTTTGCATGGCGACCAGCGCGTCGAGCAAGACGACTGGCGATGGCCCAAGCGTGGCGACTGGATGGCGCGGCTTGAAGAAGTGCTGCTGCAAAGCGCCACCCCCGCCGTGCTG
>JACMKW010000587.1 GCA_014379885.1 Rhizobacter sp. | reverse complement strand
GGTGCGCGACAAGGCATCGAACACGGCCTTCAGGTTCGCGTCGCGGAAGTCCAGTGAAATGGGTTTGCGCAGGCCGGGCTTGAGCACCGGGGTGGCTGTCTCGGCGCCGCGGCCGGCCTGCTCGTCAAGATGCCGCTTGAGGCTTTGCGCCCGTGTGTGGGCCGGGTTCTCGGCCAGCACCTTGCGCAGGCGCTGGTCGGCCTCGTCAAGCCGGCCTTGTGCCATCAGCCCCTGAGCTTCGTCGACACGCTGCTGCTGCCGGCGTTGAGATTCCACCGCTTCCAGCCCGCTGAGAGCGCGCACATTGTTGGCATCGAGCCCGATGGCGCGCCGGTACAGCGCGGTGGCGTCCCCGAGCTTGTCAGCCTGGCGCTGGGCATCGGCACGGGCGAGCAAGACGCCGACCTGCGTGTCTCGCTGGCGAATCAACAGCATGCGGTACTCGCGGTTCTCGGGCTCCAGGCTGAGGCCCTTTTCCATTTGCTGCAGGCCTTCTTCGAGCCGGCCCTGGTCGATCATCTGCTGGCCATTGCGCACGAACTCGCGGCCTGGTGCACAGGCGGCCAGGCTCAGGGCCAGGGTCAGCACCAGACATGAGGAAAGTCGGCGGCTCATCGCCCGCCCCCCAACGCGACGACCAGCGTTTCATTCAGGGGCAGGTAGGTCAGCGTCATTTGTTTCTCGGTCATCTGGTCAACGCGGTACACCGCATCGATGGTGTCGCCGGTCTTGACCGGAAGCACACGTTCGCCTTTGGCGAAGAAGGTGGTGCGCACCCCGTCGTCGGACAGCCCCCCCATGTAGACATAGGGGAACGGCGGGGGCACGGGTTTGGGTGGGGGGGGTGCCACCACCTTGGGCGCAGGCGGTTGCCACGACACAGCCTCGAACAGGGCGGGCTGCTTGCTGGTTGGGGTGGCGCGCTGTTCTCTGGATTCGAGCCGGTCCAGCCGCACCGTGCCGCTACCCGCCGCCGAAGCGGCGTTGTCGGTGGCCGCGGGTTTGTCGGCGCGTGCGCGCTTTGACAACACCGGCCCGGCCACCTCCAGGTCATCACCGGCCAACGCCACCACCCGCTCGACGAGCAGCGCGCTGCCCACCGCGACGATCAACATCGCGATGCGCTTGCGCTGGGGGCTCATGGTGGCCACGGCTCAGCTCGCCTTCGTCACGAACAGCACAAAGCGCAACTGCGCATCAAGCACCGGCGCCTTCGGGTCGCTGCGGCGCAGGTTCACCTCTTCCATGGCGAGGCCAGGCAGTTCGCGCACGGCGTCACGCGTGAAACGGCGCAGCGCGCGGTAGTCGGCCTTGACCGGCAAGACGATCGAATAACGCGCCAGCGGCTCGCGTGCGTCACTCGACAGCTTGAACTCGGCCTGGTCGAGCTGCACCCCTTGCCGGCGCGCGGCGGCATGCAAACTGGCGAGCGAGGTCGCGATGCTTTTTTCACCAGAGAAGCGCCGCTCGAATTCGGCCAGCTGTTGCTGCGGGGTGCGAACCGCGGCCGTGGCGTCTGGGCTGCGCTCATTCAGGCGGCGCTGCAGCACGGCGCTGTCTGTGTCGTAGCGCTTGGCCTGGTCGAGCAAGGGCACCACCCCACCCCACCAGCTCAAAGCGCCTGCCAGTGCGAGGGCCAACGCCACCCAGCCGGGCAAGCCGATGCCGCGCAGCCAGTGCATTGCTTCCCAGCGAAGGCGCTTCATGGTTGTTGCTGCCGCCACGTGGCCGCCAGCGTGAATGCCACCACCGGCATACCCTCACGCACCACGGTGTTGTAGCCCTGCAGGTGCACCTGGCTCAGCACCGGTTGTTCGGCCACGCGGCCCACATACGCCAGCAGGTCGGCCATCGAGCGCGATTCGCCTGCCAGCCTCAGGCTGCGGTCACGCGCATTCGGGGTGAGTGACAACACCGCGAGGCCACGCGCGTCTGCGGCCTCGACGGCATCGAACAACTCGTCCCAGGGAACGGTCAGCTGGTCGATGATGATGTTGGCGCGCTGCACATCGGCCAGGGTCTGCGGGTCCGGTGCCAACACCGTGCGACGCGGCGTCTTGGCACGCAGGCGCTCGTTGAGCTGAGCGTGCCGGCTCTCGGCCGCGGTGTGCCGCTGCGATGCCTCAGCCAACTGTTCACTCAAGGCCAACCCGGCGAGCACCGCCACGACGAGCATGCCCCAGCCCAGCCAGCGCCAGCGCGGGCGCGAGTGGCCGTAAAACTCCAGCTCGAACGGTGAAGCGCTCATTGGTGTACCTCGTGCTGCGCACTCCGGAATTCGCTCTTGAGGCGGCCCGGGGTGCTCATGCCGTGCGCGCCTGCGCAGTGGTTGCCTGAGCGGAAAGCGGCTCGGTGCCATCGGGCAGCGGCGGCAACTCGACAAAATGCCAACCACAGGCCGACAGCTCGCGAGCACCTGCACCAGCACCCGCAGGTGGCGACGATGCGCACCGAGACACATACACCGGGCAGCGCTCAGCCTCGTGCCCCAGCAAGAACCACTCGCGGTCCAGCAACCGGGCCAGATCGTCGCCCATCGACGCCAGCGACTTCACCAGCAGCGGTTCGCCCGCCGACATGAGCAGCAGGGTGACCCACGGGCCATCGATCAAGACATACCAGTACATGTTTGCCACCAAGCCGCCACGCACCTGGTTGAAGGCATGCGTCAATGCCGGTTGCACGCTCACCAGCTTGAGCTCACGCGCCTGGCCTAGCGCGGCCAGGCTGTCGAGCAGTGCGGTATCGAGTGCACAGGCCAGCGTGGCAACACCATGGCGCATGCTGTCTTGGCGCACCGTCCAGCGGCGGGCCACGTCGCCATAGGCTTCGGCAAAACAGTGTGTGCTGAACACCTGCCGCTGCGCGGGGCTGGTGAACTCTTCATTCCACGGCACCACGCGGTAACGAACGCCCTCGCCCGCCACAACGCAGGTCAGGCGGGTGCCGCGAGGCAAGTCGCGTTGATCCAGTTCGCGTTCGAAGGTGGCAAGAATGGGCTCGGCCTTTTGCGGCCGGACCCACAGCACGGGGCGTTCAGGAAACCAGCGTGACACGGTTCACCTCGTCCAAAGTGGTGTGGCCATCGAGAAATAGATCGACCGCGGCATCGCGCAGAAAACGGGTGCCATTGCGCCGCGCGGCCTCCTTGATCTGGCGCACCGGCGCACGCGCCACGATCAGCTCGCGCAGGGCGTCGTCGAGCATCAGCAGTTCACCCACAGCCTTGCGGCCCTTGAAGCCGGTGCCACGGCATTTTCCGCAGCCTCGGCCCGCCTTCAACACTCGCCCTTCAACGAGTGCCGGGTCGACCAGCGACTCGCGCAACAGCTGCGGATCCACTGACACGGGTTCGCTGCAATGCAGGCAGTTGATTCGCACCAGCCGCTGCGCCAACACACCGGTGAGTGCCGAGACGAAGCTGTACGGGTCGACATCCATGTGGGTAAACCGGCCGATCACGTCGAACACGTTGTTGGCGTGCACGGTCGAGAACACCAAGTGGCCGGTGAGCGCGGCCTGGATCGCGATCTGCGCCGTTTCGGGGTCACGGATCTCACCGACCATGATGCGGTCGGGGTCGTGCCGCAAGATCGAGCGCAGGCCGCGCGCGAAGGTGAGGCCCTTCTTCTCGTTCACCGGAATCTGCAACACGCCGGGCAACTGGTACTCCACCGGGTCTTCGATGGTGATGATCTTGTCGTGCCCGTGGTTGATCTCGGAGATGGCGGCGTACAGCGTCGTCGTCTTGCCGCTGCCGGTGGGCCCGGTCACCAGCAGCAAGCCGTACGGGTCGCGTGCCATGCGGCGAAAGGCCAGCAGGGTGGTCTCGTCGAAGCCAAGCACATCGAGCCGCAGGCCCGATACCTGGTCGGCAAGCGAACGTTTGTCGAGCACCCGGATCACGGCGTCTTCCCCGTGGATGCTGGGCATGATGGAAACGCGGAAGTCGATCTCGCGGCCCAGCGCGCGCACACGGAAGCGCCCGTCTTGCGGTACGCGCCGCTCGGCGATGTCGAGCTCCGACATCACCTTGAGGCGCGACAGCACCTGCTCGGCCAACTCGCGCCCTTCGATGGCACCCACCTGCGTGAGCGTGCCGTCGAGGCGGTACTTGATGACGAGCCCACTGAGGTTCGACTCGACATGGATGTCGCTCACACCGCTCTTCAGCGCGTCGTACAGCGTGGAATGCACCAGCTTCACGACCACGCTGGTGCCTTCGCCGATGGAGCGGATCGACAAGTCTTCCAGGTCGGTGCCGCTGGCAGGGCCGGCATCGTTCGCGGGCAAGGCGGTGTCAATCGCTCGCATGGAATCTTCGTGGCGCGACAAGAAGGCGGCAATGTCGGCCGCCTGGGCCAGGCAGCACGCGTGTTCGATGGCCAGGTGCTCCATGCACCACGCCTGCTGCGTGTCGGCAAACGGGTCTGACACCACCACCATCACCGCGCCGCGTTCCCGAAAGGCCAGGCAACCCTGCTTCACGGCGTCGGCATAGGCGATCAGATCGAAGGCCGGTTCCAGCGCCAGCAAGGCATGGCTGTCCAGCACCCGATAACCCAAGACACGGCCCAGTGCCTGCATCAGCACCTCAGGCGCCAGGGCCAGTTCGTCTTCGAGCACCGCAGTCACGCTGCGCCGTTGCTCCTGCGCCTTCTGGCGGGCGCCACGCACGACCGACGGTGCGAGCATCTGGGTCGACACCTCGTCTTGCACATACTTCTCGCTGAACGGGTTCATTGCAGACTCCCCGCCAACTCGAAGATAGGTGCGTACATCAACAGCACCACGATGCCGATGACGATGCCGATGCCGATCATCAGCAAAGGCTCGAACAGGCGGATGAACCACTCGATGGCCTGCGAGATGTCTTCGTCATGGAAGCCGGCTGTGCGCTCCAGCATCTCGCCCATCTGCCCGGTGCGTTCGGCCACGCGCAACAAGCGCAGCGATACAGCCGTCGTGAGCCCGTGAGTCTCGAATGCGGCCGAGATCGAGCGGCCCTCGCCGATGTCTTGCCGTGCCGCAGCGAGCGACGATTGCAAGCTGGGCGGCAGCAGGCCGTTGACCATGTCGAGCGCCGTCACGATCGGCATGCCGGCTTGCTGCAACATGCCGAGAGCTCGGTAAAAACGCGCCAACTGATAAACGCGCACGTATTCGCCGATGCGCGGAATGCGCTGAATGAGGCGAGCCAGCGCCAGGCGCACCCGCGGTCGCGTCAGCGCGTAAATGATGGCACCCAGCGCGAGCGCACCGCCGGCCAGCAATTGCAAACCATGCGCATGCGCGAACTGGCCCCACTGCAAGAGCAGGCGCGACATCAGTGGAATGCGGTCGCCGAGATCCTGGAACACCAGGCTGAAACGCGGCACCACGTAGAGCAGCAAGAAGGCGATCACCAAGGTGCCCACGCCCAGGATCATGGCCGGGTAAACAGCCGCGCCGATGATGCGCTTGCGCATGTGATCTGCTTGCGCGCGGTACTGAACAAAACGTTCAATGGCTTCGGTGAGCGCCCCGGTGCGCTCGTTGGCGCGCACGCTCGCCACATACAAGGGCGGGAAAATTGCGGGCTGCGCTTCGAGCGCCGCCGAAAACGACAAACCCTCTTTCAGTTGGTCGTGCAGCCGGGTGAGCACCTGCTTGGCCTCGGCGCGCGTTTCACGATCGGCCAAGGTCTCGATGACCTCGACCACCGACAGGCCCGCCTTCAACAGAATCAGCAAGCTCTGGTTGAAGTGCAGCAAGGGAAACGCGCTTGAGCTACCGAAGGCCGCGCGACGGTGCCGCGCCGCGGCCTTGACGGCCACCACCGCATAGCCCTGCAACTCAGCCTGGCGACGAGCGTCGTTCGGGTCGGCCGCTTCGAGTTGAATCGAAACAGACTGCATGTGCCGGACTGCCCTGATGGCGTATTGCATGTTCGGCCTGTGGGTGTGGGTGTGCGTGTGCGCGCAAGCACTCACCAGTTGGTGACGTCGGCGTCGAGGCCGTCGCCACCGGGGCGGCCGTCGCGCCCGGTGGAGCTCACGTCAATGTCGCCGTGCTCACCCGGTGAGGCGTAGAGATAAGGCCGGCCCCAAGGGTCCATGGGCAAGGCCTTTTCGAGATAGGGGCCGTCCCACTTGCTGATGTTGGCTGGCTTGATGAGCAGCGCCTGCAAACCCTGCTCCGTAGTCGGGAAGCGACCCACGTCGAGGCGGAACTGCTGCAAGGCCTTCTCGAAAGCGACGATCTGGGCCCGCGTCGTCTTGACTTCGGACTTGCCGATTTGCGAAAAGTATTTGGGCCCGACATACGCTGCGAGCAAACCGATGATGACCATCACCACCAGCAACTCGAGCAGTGTGAATCCGCGGCGCTGGCGGACAGAGGTCATGGCAGTGCGTGTCTCAGGCGTTGAACAGACGCGCAGTGTGCGCAGTGAATGTGACGTGCCGGTGAAGACGCGTCGACGCGCTGCTCGCTTCAGCGCACCAGTTCTTCGGCCGTTGCGGTGGCGGGGCGGGGAATGGGCGCCGTTGCGCGCTGGCGCTCGAAGGCCGCCAACCGGGAGTCGAGGCGGTCAAAGATTTTCTGTGCATCGAGCACACGCTCTGCATAGGCACGACCTGCAGCGCCGAGGCGCTGGCGGCGTGCGGTGTCGCCTGCCAGGGAGGTGATGGCGTTGGCAAATCCGGCCGCACATTCGGGCTCGGTCACGATGCCACAGCCCACCACGATGGACGCAATCTCGGTGCGTGGTATGGCCGCGGCAATCACCGGGCGACCGCTCGCGAGCATGCCCACAAGCTTGGACGGCATCACCAGGTCGGCAGCGCCGCGCAGCTGGGGCAACAGGTGAACGTCGGCCATGTTGAGCAGTGCATTCAATTGCGATGCCGGTTGCAAATCCATGAAGCGCACGTTGCCCAAGCCGGCGGCCGACGCCTCCAGCGCCGGGCGCAACTCGCCGTTGCCGCAGATGACGAACACCACACGTGTGTCATCGGTCAGCATGCGCGCGGTTTCTATCAACACGTCAAGGCCTTGCTTGCGGTTGATCGTGCCGGAGAACAGGCACACGATCTGGTCCGACGCGATGTTGAGCGACTGCCGCAGGTCTTGCGACATGGGAGTGGGTCGCACGGTCGCCAGGTCTACCCAGTTGGGCAGCATCTCGGTGTTGTGCAGCGCGATGCCCTTGGCCGCCAACTGACGCAGCATGCGGCTGGAGATGGTCGAGACCGCATCGAAGCGACGCATCAGAAAACGCTCAGCGGCCAGCGCACAACGGCGCATGAAGGGGCGCTTGAGCATGCCCAACTCGAACGCGGCATCGATCTCGAAATCTTGGATGTGCAGCCACGCCTTCGCGCCAGCGAGGCGCGCGATCAACCACGCCGCCGGTGCGCAAAAAAGTGCAGGCGCCACCGCAAACACCACCCGCGGCTGCCACAACACCAGCCACAGCAACACCGGCAGACTGGAGATCGCAAAGCTTGCCAGGTGCAGCAAGCGCGTGAGGCCGCCCAACCGCTTGGGGATCCAGATCGGGCAGCGGTGGATCGTGAGGCCGGGCCTCGGCCGCTCTGTGCGGTAGACGCTGCCCGAGTAGTCGCTCTGAACTTTCCACGTCGGGTAATAAGGTGGTGCGCACACAACCCGCACCTCGTGGCCACGCGCCACGAGGTTGTCGACCATCTCGCCCGAATACTTGCCGATGCCGGTCAGCTCCGGTGCGAAATTCATGCTCACCAGCAAAATCTTCATGGGGTCCCGCCTCCTTGATCAGAGAGGATGTTCGGGGGTGGGCGTGACCAACGCATGTCATGCGGGCTAGTCCGAACGCACCCCGAGACGAGGGGGGCCCGAACGGGCCATGGCGCACAACGAGCTGTCATGCGTTTGCGGCGACGATGGTGGCTTGATGCTCAAAGAGGTCTTGCTCATTGCCATCGTCATGGCGGCCGGCGCAACGGTGTCCATGCTCTGGCCACAGCGCAAGCTGTGGGCCGGCGTGTTGTGCGTGCTCACCGCCTTGCTGGTCGTCTGGCTGGCCAAACGTTGGCACATTGACTTGAGCGGCGTGTCGTGAACACGCGGCGCGCAACGCTGGCCGTGCTGATGGGTCTGGGCTTGAGTGCGTGTGGCCACGCCCCTCCCGCGTTGCACGCCGATTTTGTGCCGATCATTCGGCGCGGTTCGCCCGCGGTGGTGGGTGTGGGTGATGCCGGCAGCGTGCTGGGCTCGGGCTTTCGCTTGGAGAACACACGCCTGGTGGCCACTGCAGCCCATGTGCTGCAGTCACTTCAAGGCACGCCGGTTGTTCACTGGGAATCAAGACGCTGGCCCGCGCGCCTGATCGGCATGGACGAAGCCGCAGACATCGCGCTGCTGGAGATCGACGCTGACGCGCCGATGCCAGGCCTGCCCTTGGCCACCGCCACGGCGGTGCCGGGCGAATGGGTGCTGGTGCTGGGGTGCCCGTTTGGCACCCGCACCACCGCCACAACAGGAATCGTCAGTGCCCTGCCGGGTGCGGTGCTCGAACCCGCGGCGCTGGCCAGGCGCCTGCAACTCAACGCGGCCGTGAACCCCGGCAACTCCGGCGGCCCGGTGCTGAACCTCGACGGGCAGGTGATCGCCATCGCCAACGCCACCATCCCGGGTGGCTACGGCCTCGGGTTCGCCGTGCCGGTGGCCGAGCTCACAATGCTTCTCAAGCAGTAGCGCCCGCGCTCCTAGCCACACTGTCCGAGGAAGTTCAGGTTCAGCGCCGAGACACCGCCGCTGGTCTGGTTCATCACGATCACGATGCCCACGCACGGCAAGCGACCCTGGTTGACCCGCGGCCAGCCGTTCGCAAAGTACAGGCGGTCGCCACCGAAGAGTTCGTCTTCGTCGATGAAGTCGGGCATCACGACCGCACCCACACCGCCCTCTTGCTGCAAGGAGTTGGTGATCGACACCACCTTGTTGATCAAGCGGATGCCGGCAGCAATGTCGCGCGGCTGGCGCAGGGTCATGAGGTTGCGAATCAGGTCGCCTCCCACACAACCGACCAGGGCCACCTTGATGGCGCCGGCATTGCGGCCAAAGCCAGAGCCGGTCACGATGCTGGGCCGGTAGTTGGGGCATACAAAAGCCACCGACGAGCTGGCAAGGCAGACGTCGATGGAAACACCACCGGGGCTGTTGGCGTTGATCGCATCGGCCGCCATGATGTTGACGAGGCTGTTCACCAACGTGACTGTCAGCTCGATGATGTTGGCGCGTGCTGTGCCCGAGAGGTCGGTGAAGATGGAGAACGCAAACGCCGCGAACGGGTACACCTGTACCGGCTGCGCGCCGGCGTACATGGCCTTCGGTGTGGAGCGGGCCAGGGCGGCCGGCGCCTTGTGGCTGGCGTGGGTGGGTTGCACACGCAAACCGGCTGTCGTCACGGTCGTCACGAGCTCACCCGTCTTGCGTCTGATGGCGTCGAGCAACAAGGGCAGCTCGGTTCCCAGCTGTTGATTGATCGCCAGCTCTTGCTGAGCCGCACCGAGTGCGCTGAGCCGCAGTGCTTGCAGAGCCACGAGCGCTTGCTTGTAGGCAGTGGCAGCGCTTTGCAGCGCATCGATCGACTCCTGCGTCAGGGCCGCCGCGTTGGTGGCTGCTACTTGCGTGCGGGCCGCACGAATGCGCGTGACGACGTTGGCCAGCGCCGTCGCAAACTGCGCGTCTTGCGGGCCAGGCACGAAGCCGCGGGCACTGAGCAGCGCGGGGGTGACCAGGTAGCCATTGGGAGGCGCCATCGCCTGAGTGGCACCCAGCACGGCGGCCGAGTAGTCATGGTTGGCGTTGACCGTTTGCAGCGTGGCGCGCACCTGGGCCAGGCCCGCGGCGTCGCCGTTCTGGCTGGCCAGCGTGGCGGCCGCAAGCAAGCTCTCCAGTTGGCCTGCGTACTGGCTGGCCTTGACGGTGACGCCCGCCGTGCCACTGGGCAACACCATCACCTCTTTGCTGGCCGTGACGGACGAGCCGGCGATAGACACGGTGACGCGGTAACGCCCTCCGGTTTCCTTGCCGTAGTTGGGGTCGGTCGGGTCGCCATCGGCAAACTCACCTTCCGGGTCGATCGACAGGTTCTGATCGAGCAACCGCTTGTCGAGCTTGGGGAAGCTCACGCTCAAGCCGTTGATGACGGGCGCGTTGCCACTCACCGCACCGACCGAGGCGATTGCCAGCGTGAACTGCAAGCTGTCGTTGTCGAGCAGCGTGCCGCTTTGATCACGCACGGCGGGCGTGACAGTGATGCTGCCGTCGGGCGCCACGAACGGCTCTGACAACCCGAGCTCCAGACTGCTCGGACCTGAAATGGAGGCGCCAGACACCGTCCAGAGCAGTGCAGCAGGGTTGAACGGCAGCGACCGGTCTTGCCGGATGACGAAGGTGTCGGTGCTGGTGATGGTGGCCCCCGCTTGCAGGTCACCCAATGCCACCGACGACTTCAACACCTGCGTGGCTGTCGAGTTGCTTCGCACCGAGGCTTGTGCCGCTGTCAATGCAGGCGTGCCGTTGCGTACGGTGATGCGGTAGGTGTAATCGAAGCTGGTGCGGCCAGAGCGCACCGAGCTGACGAGTTGTTGGCCAGTGACCTCGGCAGCCGCTTGCGCCAGAGACGGCGCGAACACCGTGAATGCGGCCAACGCCCACAGCAGCGCGGCAAGGAGTGAACGGCAGCACGCGATCATGCCGACGCTCCCGACTTCTCTGAACTCGTCTTCGGACGAGCATGCGAGCCGAATGCACCCGCCGCCAGACCCACCAACAGGAGCGCCGCCGGGACAGGCAAGGGCACAGGAGAGGGCGCAGCGGAAGTGATGCCGGAAAACACCGTCTGGAAGGGTTCCGATGTCACCAAATCGAACCGTTGCGTACCCGGCGTCAACCCAGCCAGGTAGGAGAAGGCCACGGAGAACCCGGAGATCACTCCGCCGGCCGGAACCGAGCCCGCCAGGCTGAGGGCGTCGAAGAAGCCGGCATCGGGCAGGATCGGGTCAGGCTGCACCACGATGCTGCTCCAACCGGCCGGCGTGGCCGCAGCCGTGATGCCGGCGATGCCAGGCTGATCGAAGTACACCGTGAACTCATCGAAGCTCACGGCCGGGCCGGTGTTGCTCAGCGTGTAGTCGTAGCGCCAGACATTTCCGCCCAGGGCCGTCAACGAATATTCGACCATCGCGGCCTGAGCGGTTGAAGCGCAGGCGAGCGCCAGCAAAAAAAGACCCTTGGCCCAACGCACATAAAACGTGCTCATCACTCCCCCCAACCCATGTTTGACTTATTCGCGGCCAGCATGGATTGCAGACCTGACAGGTCAGTGTGACGAGGCGAGATGACGCGCAAAAGGCGTGGCCCCTGGCCCGTTCGGCTCTGCACCAAGCTCGCCCGGCACAGAAGTAACGCACCTGAGACGTGCCCCGAGCGCGTGCCATACCGGTGCGTTCACGATCCGGAAAGCCCAACATTTTTCTCGTGAATTTTCGTGAGTACGATGAGCCTCCCTGCCCCCGCGTGGCCCGTCGTCCACCTACCCCAGGAGCACTCCATGAGCACACTCGTTCGAACCACTTACCTGGAATCCGAATTCGGTGTCCCCACCGATCTGGAGGGCGCTGGAACATCGCTGGAAAATCCATACGCGTACGACAGCGCTGCGCGCGATCTCAAATCGATGGCCGACCAAGGCTTGGTGAGGATCGTGCGGGAAGAGATGCACCTGGTCGGGCCAGAGCCACTGATCAATCACATCCGGTTTGCTCGGCTGCGATAGGGTCGCTGCAGGCGCAAGGCCAGACCCGCCCTGCTACGCGTTACCCGATGCCCCCACAGACAGGAGCATCGCAGCCAGCGTGATCACGGGTCACATGGCTTCAGAAAAAACGCGCAGCTTGTCTGAAAGGCTGGGATGCTTGAGCTTGCGCAGCGCCTGCGCTTCGATTTGACGCACCCGCTCGCGGGTCACGTCGAATTGCTTGCCGACTTCATCCACCGTGTGGTCGCTGCTCATGTCGATGCCGAAGCGCATCCGCACGATCTTCGCTTCGTGAGGCGACAGGCCATCCAGAAGCTCGCCCACGACCGATCGAAGGTTCGACTGCATGGCGGCTTCCATTGGGGCGACGCTGCTCGCGTCTTCAATCATGTCGCCCAGCGTCGTGTCACCATCGTCGCCGATCTGCAGTTCCAGCGAGATCGGTTCTTTGGCGATCTTCATGATCTGGCGAATCTTCGCTTCCGGGATTTCGAGCTTGGCCGCGAGCGTGGCGGCGTCGGGCTCGAAGCCGAACTGCTGCAGGTGCTCCCGGCTCGCACGGTTGATCTTGTTGATCGACTCGATCATGTGGACCGGAACGCGGATCGTGCGCGCCTGATCGGCGATCGCCCGCGTGATGGCTTGGCGGATCCACCATGTCGCGTAAGTCGAGAACTTGAACCCTCGCCGGTATTCGAACTTCTCGACCGCCTTCATCAAACCAACATTGCCTTCCTGGATCAGGTCGAGGAACTGCATGCCGCGGTTGGTGTACTTCTTGGCAATGGAGATCACCAGGCGCAGATTGGCCTCGATCATCTCCTGCTTGGCGGCGCGCATTGCGCGTTCACCTTCGCCCATCTTCTTGTTGATGGCCTTCAGCTCATCGAGCGGAACCACGCTCTGGGCCTGAATCTCGGCGAGCTTGACTTGGTGCTCCTGAATCGCGGGCACGCTGCGGCCCAAGGCTGCGCCATAGGGCGTGCGGCCTGCCGCTTCGTCGATGGCCCATTGCAGGTTCAAGGCGTTGGCCGGGAAGCTTTCAATGAAGTGTTGTTGCGGCATGCCGCACCTGTCAACCGCGAGCCTGCGAATCTCACGTTCGTGGCGTCGAACCTCTTCGACTTGCAGGCGCGACATGGTGCAGAGTTTGTCGATCGTCTTGACGGTGAAGCGCAGCGTCATCAGCTGCTCGCTGAGCGCCTTTTGCGCCTTGCGGTAGGCGGTCGACCCATGGCCGCTCTTCTCAAAAGCCTTGCGCAAGGATTTGAAGGCCAGATTGATCAGCTCAAACCGCTCAAGCGCGGCACGCTTCATCTCTTCCAGGCGCCGCGTGGTTGCTCCGCTGCCGCCGCCCGCGTCATCAGCTTCTTCGTCTTCATCGAACGAATCAACGTCTTCTTCGGCCACGTAGTCATCGGCTTCGTCGGCAACGACAAGACCATCGACGACGTCCGAGATCGACAGTTCACCTGCTGCCACCTTGGCACCGTGGGCCAGGATCTCCGCGACGACCGCGGGGCTGGCAGAAATGGCCTGCAGCATCGATTGCAGACCCCCTTCGATGCGCTTGGCGATTTCGATCTCGCCTTCACGGGTGAGCAATTCGAAGGTGCTCATTTCTCGCATGTACATGCGCACGGGATCGGTCGTGCGCCCGAACTCGGAATCGACCGTCGTGAGCGCTCCCTCTGCGGCTTCGGCGGCTTCCTCATCGGTCGCTGCGGTGCCCGTCCCGCCGGCAACCAGGAGCGTGGCCGCGTCGGGGGCCTGCTCGTAGACGGCGATGCCCATGTCAATGAGCAGCTTGACGGTGGCCTCGATCGCTTCGGCGTCGACCAGCTTTTCCGGCAGGTGATCGTTGATCTCCTGGTGCGTCAGAAACCCGCGGCTCTTGCCCATCTTGATCAACGCCGTCAACTCGACGCGGCGCCTTTCAAGCTCGGCCTCGGTCAGGGTCGTGATGTCAAGGCCGAACTCGCGGATAAGCGCGCGTTCCTTGGATTTCGGCACCTTCACGCGCAGCGGCTTGGCCTTGAGCTCAAGCTTGGCGGTTGCGTTGGCTGCAGAGGCGCCGGTGATGGCGAGCGAGGAAGTGCGGGTCTTGGCGGTCATTCGGTTCCTAGACGAGAAGGTGAGCCGGTAAGAGCCCAACCAGATGGGGATGTTTCGTCCGTTTGAAAGCCGCCGGTGACCGGCTTGCCCTCAAGGAGGCGCGCCACAAAACAGAACGCCAACCTTGCGGTTGGCGTTTGCTGTGGCTCTTTGCCACGTGTTCTTTGGTTGCGGGGGCTGGATTTGAACCAACGACCTTTGGGTTATGAGCCCAACGAGCTACCAGACTGCTCCACCCCGCGACTGAGCCTATGAGTGTAGCACATCGAACGGCGTCTTCAACTAGAAGAAGCGCTGCCGCGTGATGATGCGCGCGCGGCACCAATGACAAAAGGCCAGCTCGCGCTGACCCTTGTGCCAGAACGCTGGAAGGCGGCTTATTCGGCCTTCTCGCCAGCGACTTCTTCAGCCACTTCCACGCGGTCGACCAGTTCGACGAAAGCCATGGGGGCGTTGTCGCCGACGCGGAAACCCATCTTCAGGATCCGGGTGTAGCCGCCCGGACGCGCCTTGTAGCGCGGGCCCAGTTCGTTGAAGAGCTTGGCCACGATGTCGCGATCGCGGGTGCGGTCAAACGCCAGGCGGCGGTTGGCCAGCGTGGCTTCCTTGGCCAGCGTGATCAGCGGCTCGACGACGCGGCGCAGTTCCTTGGCCTTGGGGACCGTGGTCTTGATCGCTTCGTGCTGCAGCAGCGAATTGCACATGTTGCGCAGCATCGCCTGGCGATGCTCGCTGGTGCGATTGAGTTTGCGAAGTCCGTTGCGGTGACGCATGGTGCAGGTTCCTTTCTGTTTTGAATGCCGGCAGCCGTGTCAGGTACTGCCGGGTGCACTGAACCGCCACGCTGGCGGCTCCCGGAGTCGACCGCGCAAGGCGCGGGCTCCTCTGATGACGACTTTCAGGCCGTGTTTTCTGTCGGCGAATCGTTACCGTTTATCCAGGCCCTGGGGCGGCCAGTTCTCCAGCCGCGCGCCGAGCG
>JACMKW010000586.1 GCA_014379885.1 Rhizobacter sp. | reverse complement strand
GGTAGTCGTTCACCGTGACCACGTGCACGCCCTTGCCGGTGAGCGCGTTCAGGTACACCGGCAAGGTGGCCATCAGCGTCTTGCCTTCGCCGGTGCGCATTTCGCCGATCTTGCCGTTGTGCAAGGCCATGCCGCCGATCAGTTGCACGTCGAAGTGGCGCATCTTGAGGGCACGCTTGCCGCCTTCGCGCACCACCGCAAAGGCTTCGGGCAACAGGTCGTCGAGCGACTCACCCTTGGCGACACGCTGTTTGAATTCTTCGGTCATGGCCCGCAGCGCGGCGTCGTCGAGTTGCTCGAACTTCGGCTCCAGAGCGTTGACCTGCTGCACCACCACCCGGTACTGCTTGAGCAGTCGGTCGTTGCGGCTACCGAAAATCGAGGTGAGAAGCTTGGGCAACATGCAGCGTCGGGGATTTGGGGCTGGAAAGCAGCGGGCAAATTCAAAGCGGCTGGCAAGGCTGCCGGCCGCTTGAGAACTATGAGAATTTCTGAGAAACGGGCAGTGCCGTGGGAACTGGGGCCGGGTTCGGCCTTTTACAAGGCAGAGCCCTGGTTACCGCGGAAAAAGCCTCGAATCTTACACCGGGGGTTGTGACGCTTCCGGGGCTTCAGCGCGGGCTCTGCGAGGCGCTGGCGGCAGGTGCAGCCACCGTTCGACCCGCAGGCGCCAGCGCGGCGCGTACGGCAGGTGCCGGCTTGCCAGACAGGAACTTGGCCGGGTTCTGCAACACCCCTTCCACCATCACCTCAAAGTGCAGGTGCGGGCCGGTTGAGCGCCCGGTCGTGCCCACCTGGGCGACCACCTGC
The DNA here is from genome assembly GCA_014379885.1 of Rhizobacter sp. The sequence continues at coordinate 2,176 of JACMKW010000586.1, read as the reverse complement.
CCGCGCTTCACCAGGTCGCCGGCTTTCACCAGGATCTTGGACGTATGGGCATAGCGTGTGGTCAGGCCATTGCCGTGGTCGATCTCCAGCAGGTTGCCGTAGGCGGCGTGAAAGTCGGTGGAACGCACCATGCCGCCAGCAGCGGCCATGATGGGCGTGCCCACGTCGGTGGGGAAATCAAGCCCGGTGTGCAGCGCGGCTCGGCCGGAGAACGGGTCAGAGCGAAAGCCAAAGCCCGAGCCTACGGCCACGTTCACCGGCTGGCTGTTGGGAATCATCAGCGCGGCCAATCGCTTCTCGAACAGGCGCGATTCGATCATCGTGAAGAGGTCGGTGCTCTGCTCGGCGGCCTCGTCGAGTGAAGAAACCAGGCCGTTGAGCTGGTCGAGCGAAAGCTTGCGAGCCGGCACGAAGGGGCCGCCTTGCCCACCGCGCAGCGCGGCAGGAGCGATCTGTTTCAATTCCTCGGGCTTCACGCCTGCGAGACCGGAGACACGTTCGCCGATGGCTTCGAGCTTGATCAGCTTGGCCTGCATTTCGCCGACCTTCTGCGCCATGGCGTCGAGGTTCTCGCGCATGAATCGGTCGCGTTGGGCAAACTCGTCACGCACCACCAACCGCACGATCTGGCTCACCACGGGCCAACCTTCGCGCGCGGCCTTGAGGAAAATCACGTGGTAAATGGTGCCCGACAGCAGCATCAGCACGACGATCAATCCGGTCAGCGCCCCCATCAGCTGCAAGCGGTTGAAGTGCAACACGCGCGTGCGCGCCATGTTGCCGTGGGTGATCATGATTTGCATCGCTAAACTCCTTGCGGTGAACCCAAAGCCACCTCCGGTCACCCCCAACGCCATGCGCATTGAGCAGGCGCTTGACATGAGCGCTCCGCTTGCGCGTTTGCAGCAACTGATGCGTGACTCGAATGCACGCTTCGAAGCTGTTCGTCCTGTCTTGCCGGCGGCTTTGGCCGCTCATGTGAAACCCGGTCCCGTGGATGGCGAGGGGTGGTCGTTGCTGGTGGCGAACGCCTCAGTGGCAGCCAAGCTGCGCCAGCTTCAACCGAGGCTTGAGGATGCACTCAAGGCCCGGGGTTGGCAGGTTACTTCAATCAGGATCAAGGTTCAATCGAGCTGAGGCTCAGCTGATACCAGACGTATCTGTCAGCCCCAAGGTCGGCGCTCCGCGCCGCCCGCCCCCCAAGGGGATCCAAGAAAACTCGGGGCTGAACCCGGACACACACAGTCCTGAGGACTGTTTGTGCCTGGTGAAGGCCAATGGCCTATGGACATTGGCGGCCCGGCGTTTTCTTGGCAAGAACCCTGAGATGGTGAGTGGTGCCCCCGGCAGGAATCGAACCCGCGACCTTCGGTTTACAAAACCGCTGCTCTACCAACTGAGCTACAAGGGCCTAGACCGAGCTGCGCATTTTAGACGCGCGCCCGGCGTTTCATTTGATGCGTTTGAGCGCCGGCCGGCCACCGCTGGGGGGCTCGGGTGGCTCTTCATCGTCACCCGCTTCGGCGCTCTTGCCCTCCGCTGAGGTGTTGTCCTCGGCCGTAGCCAAGCGCAGGCCGCCGGGTTGTGTCGGTCGCTCCGATGAAGCGGCCGACAGCGGCGGCAAAGGTGATGCGACCCCGCCTCCAGCGGACGCTTCGGTCGGCACCGGGAACGCCATGCCTTGCCCGTTTTCGCGGGCATAGATGGCGATCACATGGTCGACTGGTACCGTGATCTCTCGTGAGCTGCCACCAAAACGCGCCTTGAACTCGATCAATTCGTTACCAAGCTTGAGCGCCGTGGTGGCCTCGAACCCGACGTTCAGAACGATTTCATTGTTCTTCACGTACTCCATCGGCACTTGCACGCTGGCGTCGACATACACCGCCAAGTACGGCGTGAAGCCGTTGTCGGTGCACCAATCGTGCAAGGCGCGAATCAAGTAAGGCCGGGTCGAACTTCCGGCATTGCCTGGCGAGGTCGGGATGATGCTCATGCCGCTTCTGGTCTGAACAGGTTACTTGCGCATCACCTTCTCGGACGGCGTGAGCGCCTCGATGTAGGCCGGGCGCGAGAAGATGCGTTCGGCGTACTTGAGCAACGGCACAGCGTTCTTAGACATGTCGATGCCGTAGTAGTCCAGGCGCCACAGCAGCGGCGCGATGGCGACGTCGAG
>JACMKW010000585.1 GCA_014379885.1 Rhizobacter sp. | reverse complement strand
GGGCAAAGTCTATGGCGTTCTGGATGATGTCGACCTTCTCCAGCAGAGTCGGGTGAATGTTGTGCGCGGCGTCGGTGATCAAGAGCGGCTTGGGGTACAGCGGCACATCGAAGCGAAACACATGCGACATGCGCCGGCCGGTGCGCAGCTCGGGGCGCGCCAGCACGGCGTGGATCAGCTCGTCGGTGTGCAGGCTGCCCTTCATCAGCATCTCGACGTCGCCGCTGGCGGCCAGCTCGGCGGCTTTTTCTGCCGCCGCATGGCTGTGCGGCACCGCGACGATCTCGACGCCGGCCAGGTCGATGCCGCCTTCTTCGGCCAGCTGGCGCATGCGGGCCTCGGGGCCGACCAGCACCGGCAGGATCAGGCCGTGGCGCGCGGAGTCCATGGCGCCGCGCAGCGAGTCAATATCACAGGGATGGACCACCGCGCAGCGCACCGCCGGCATGCCATCGCCCAGCGACAGCAGTTCCTTGAAGCGGGCTTCGGGGTCGAACAGCTGGATTTGTGGTGCGCTGATCTTGGGCAGGCGCACCATTTGCGTCGGCGCCAGCACACGCGCCGTGCCGTGCAGTACCCGCACGCCTTTCTGGTTAGTCACCTGGCAGTCGAGTTCGACCTGCTTTCTGGCGTCGTCCTTGCTGGTCACGGTGGCGGTGACGGTCAGCGTGTCGCCAATGCGCACCGGCTTGGTGAAGTGCAACACCTGCTCGAGGTAAATCGTGCCGGGGCCGGGAAAGTGCGTGCCCAGCAGCGCCGAGATCAGCGCGCCGCCCCACATGCCGTGCGCGATCACGCCATGGAACAGCGTGTCATTGGCGTATTCGGCGTTCAGGTGGGCCGGATTGGTGTCGCCCGAGACGGCGGCGAAGGCCTGGATGTCGCCCAGCGTCACGGTGCGCAGCAGGCGCGCGCTTTGGCCCAGCGCGATGGCGTCGTAGGTAAAGTTTTCGACCCATTCGGTGTTGGCAGGCAGGTTCATGGCAGTTTCTTCCTTGGCTGAAGGTGTAAGGGGGTGAATATAAAAAAGGCTCAAGCGACGGCGTGGCAGCCGGCATCGACATAAATCGTCTGCCCGGTCATGCCCGATGAGGCGTCGGTACACAAAAAGGTGCAGAGCTGGGCAATTTCTTCCAGCGTGACCAACCGGCCCAGCGGTGCCTTGCGGGCAGCGCCGTCCAAAAGTTCATCAAACGAGGCAATCCCCGACGCGGCGCGCGTCAGGATGGGCCCGGGCGAGACGGCATGCACCCGGATGCGCTGCAGCCCGAGTTCCAGCGCCATGTAGCGCACCAGCGACTCCAACGCGGCTTTTACCGGCCCCATGAGGCCATAGTGCGGCACGGCTTCGCCTGCGCCCAGATAGCTCATGGTCACAAAACTGCCGCCCTGGGGCATGTGGGGCGCACACAGTTTGGCCAGCGTGGCAAACGAATGGCAGGACACTTCCATGGCGCGCGCAAAGCCGGTGCTCGAACTGTCGATCACCTGCCCGTGCAGGTCTTCCAGCGGCGCCCAGGCAATGGAGTGCACGACAAAATCCAGCCGGCCCAGCTTGGCCACCGCGTGGTCTACCAGCACCTGCAATTGACCGGGCTGCTCGACATCGCAAGGCTTCAAATCGATGCCGGCCGGCTTGGTCAGGGGCGCGACAAAACGCATGGCTTTTTCGTTCAGGCACGAGACGACCACCTCGGCCCCCTGCTGACTGGCCACCTTGGCGCAGCCCCATGCAATGCTGTGCTCGTTGGCCACGCCCAGGATGAGGCCTTTTTTGCCTGCGAGGCTGAAGGGAAGGATGTTGGTTGTCATGTGATCATCTGAAAAAATTAAGGAATGGATGCAGCCGGGCTACGCCGGTCGTTATAGGCGAGCGGCTTGACAAGGATGTGTCAGCGTTCGTCGAACAGGCGGTGCACGTCGATGCCGTCGGCACCCGGCTGAAAACCCAAACGCACTAAATGCGCTTCGGCCTCGACCAGAAGCTGGCGCGTCACGGTGACGCCAACCTCGTCCACAAAACGCTTTTCAACGCCATAGCGCAACACCAGCAGGCCGCGCAGTTCGGTCCATTGGCATGCCTGGCGGCGTTCCGGCGTGCTCTGAAAGCCGTGAGACTCAGTCTTCGCGTGAAGCTGGTGCATCACGCGGGCCAGCTCGTTTTCGTTCTTGAGCGACACACCCAGGGCGATCGCCAGACGGGCAATGCGGGCGTTGAGCTCTGCGAAGGACGCTTCCATGCGCTGCAAGCGCACGGCCCGCGGGTCCGCATCGATCGTCACCTCAATCTGCATAACGCACCATCACGTAGTCACCGGGCGCCTCGCACACCACATTGGCCGGGTCGATCACCGGTGGCAGAACCGGTTTACCCGAGCGATCATTGAGCCAGGCATGCATGGCGGGCCACCACGAGCCTTCATGCAACGCAGCCTTGGCAACCCATTGGCCGGGCTCGATCCAGCGGTGGTTTTTCTCCACGCTGTCTATCTGATAACTGCGGTGCGGGTGTCCCGGCTCAGACACAATGCCCGCGTTGTGTCCGCCCGATGCCAGAACGAAGGTGAGGTGGGTGTCGGTCAGCAAATGGAGCTTGTAGACCGATTGCCAAGGCGAGACATGGTCGCGCACCGTGCCGACCACCAGCATGGGCGCCGTGATGTCCTTCAGGGTCACCGCGCTCGCACCGTCAAGGCGGTAGTGGCCCGTGGCCAACTCGGTGTTGAGGTAGAACGACGACAGCGATTGAATGTGCATGCGTTCAGGCAGGCGCGTGACGTCTGCATTCCAGCTCATCAGG
>JACMKW010000584.1 GCA_014379885.1 Rhizobacter sp. | reverse complement strand
TCCGACGGCGGCAAGGCTGTGCGCTTCGACGAAGACGACGTGCGCGCCATGGGCCGCGGCGCCCGCGGCGTGCGCGGGATGATGCTGGACGACGGCCAGAGCGTGATCGCCATGCTGGTGGCCGAAGACGAAACGCAAAGCGTGCTCACCGCCACCGAAAACGGCTACGGCAAGCGCACAAGCATCGTTGAATACACCCGACATGGGCGTGGAACCAAAGGCATGATCGCGATCCAACAGACCGAGCGCAACGGCAAGGTGGTGGCCGCCACGCTGGTGCGCGCAGAAGACGAGATCATGCTGATCACCGACAAGGGTGTGCTGGTACGCACCCGGGTGTCAGAGATCCGTGAGCTGGGCCGCGCCACACAAGGTGTGACCCTGATCGCGCTGGACAACGGCGCCAAGCTGAGTGGCCTGCAACGCATTGTCGAGAACGACGCCAACCCGGACTCGGCCGACGAAACCAACCCTGAAAGCACTGAAGAATGAAGCGTCTTATTGGCATGGCTTTGCTGGCAGGCGCAAGCCTCGCCCACGCCCAGAACCAGACTCCGACCCCTACCCCGAGCCAAAACATCCCAGGCGCACCCGCCAGTGCGGCCAAGAAGGAGCTGATTCAGCGTCTTCTGACCCTGCAGCAGCCTGCCCTCGAAAGCATGGCGCGCGACATGGTCGAAGGCCCGGCGCGGCAAATGGCTGGTGATGCCGAGGTGGCACTGAATCAGCGTGTGCCGCCCGAGAAGCGTGAGGCCGCGGTCAAGCAGATTCAGGAGCAACTTCGCAAGTACGGTGATGAGTCGAGCGCGATCGTTCGTGATCGGGCCGCCAAGCTTGGGCAGAGCAGCCTGGGCCCGTTGCTCGAAGAAAAATTCAGCGAAGACGAGTTGCGCCAGTTGCTGGGCGCCCTGGAAGCGCCGGCCTATAAAAAGTTTCAGCAAAGCCTGCCCGACATGACCAAGGTCTACGCTGAAACGCTGGTGAAAGACATGCAGCCGGTCATCACCCCCAAGCTTCGGTCGCTCGAACAAAGCATTGCAACGGCGCTGGGCATCACCAGTCAGTCGGCGCCAGCCCCGCAGTCAAAAGCAGCCAAACCCCCTGCCCAGCCCGCCTCCCGGCCTGCCAAGAAGTAACGCCCACGGGCCTCGTTTGCAGGCCTTCACTCGCTCAAGGCGCTGGGCCCCATGCGAGAATTTGCTCCACGCCATGCCTGATCTTTCTCCCCAACCCAATGCCGATCTGCTGGCCCTGCGAACCCAGATCGACGAGGTCGACCGGGAGCTGCTCGCTCTGCTGAACCGGCGCGCCCGCTTGGCGCAGGAAGTGGGTGAGGTCAAGAAAACGGAAGGCTCAGTGGCCTTTCGGCCTGAGCGCGAAGCGCAGGTCATCGACGGCATGAAGGCCGTGAACCCCGGCCCTCTCATGTCAGACAGCGTGGCCCCGATCTGGCGCGAGATCATGTCGGCCTGCCGCGCGCTGGAAACGCCCACCCGGGTCGCTTACCTCGGCCCGGCGGGCACCTTCAGCGAAGAGGCGGCTCTCGGCTTCTTTGGTTCCTCCATCGTCAAGTTGCCCTGCGCAAGCTTCGACGAAGTCTTTCACCTCACCACCTCGGGTGCGGCCGACTTCGGCGTGGTGCCGGTCGAAAACTCGACCGAAGGCGTGGTGACCCGGTCGCTTGACCTTTTCCTCACCACACCGCTCTTCATCATTGGCGAGACCAGTCTCTTCGTGCAGCACAACCTGCTGCGTCGCGAGAACTCGCTCGGCGGCATTGAGGCGGTGTGCGCCCATCCGCAAGCGCTGGCTCAATGCCACGGCTGGCTCAGCACGCACCTGCCCAATGTCGAGCGGCGCCCCGTGTCCAGCAATGCTGAAGGCGCGCGGCTTGCGGGGAGCGACACCAAGCTCGCCGCGATCGCGAGCGCGCGCGCTGGCAGCGAATTCGGCCTGCACCTGGTGGCTCCGGCCATTCAGGATGAAGCCAACAATCGCACGCGCTTTGCCGTGGTGACCCACCCGCAACGCCACCCCCAACCCAAGGCTTCGGGCCACGACTGCACGAGCCTGGTCGTGTCAGTGACCAACCGGCCGGGTGCCGTGCACGACATGCTGGTGCCTCTGAAGGTACACGGCGTTTCCATGACACGCTTCGAGTCGCGCCCTGCGCGTTCCGGCCAGTGGGAGTACTACTTCTACATCGATCTGCAGGGCCACCCCGACCAGCCTCACGTCGCCACCGCGCTGCGCGAGCTGCGCGAGGCCTGCGCCTTTTTCAAGTTGCTCGGCACGTACCCGATCGACGTGCACTAAGAAAGCCGAAGCACGATGTTCAACCAGCTTGGCGTGATTGGCTGTGGCCTGATGGGCGGCTCATTCGCGCTCGCGTTGAAGCGAGCCGGGCTCGTCAAGCGCGTCATCGGCTATAGCAAGTCGCCTTCCACCACCGAGC
>JACMKW010000583.1 GCA_014379885.1 Rhizobacter sp. | reverse complement strand
GATTTGGTAATGCAGCGCGCGCCCTGATCCCTTCGGCGCGGCATCACCGCAAATTATTTTTTCAGGCTGATATTGTTCTCGGCCGTCCACATCGCACCGACCAGCGCCTGCGCCGTTTTGCCCTGGGTCACGGCGCGGTAGGGGCTGCTGTTCGCCAGGCCTTGAACCGCGTTGTCGAAAGAGAGCACGTCTGCCCGCTCGGCGGCTCGGCCCGAGGCATGCACTTCGAGGCTGTCGCTCACCACCCATGACATGGCCGCCCCCAGGCTGGCGCGGGTGTGCTGGCCGTAGCGCGCAAAGCCGTGCCAGTCGGCCTCGCCCACATGGCGGTAGACGCGTGCGGCCAGGGCCTGCTCATCGCCACCGAATGCGGACGACGCTTCGTTGTCAGTAGCGCGTTGTGGGTTCATCCACACCAGCGACCAAGCGGTATGTGCATTGAAGTACTCGGCCTGCACCAGCGCGCGCCCTTGCGGCGTGCTGGTAAGCAGGCTGCGGCGGCGCTCCTGCTGCACGAAGTCGTTGGGTCGAAAGCCGTAGCCCACATCCCAGGCCACGATCTTGCGGCCGGCGCTGAACTGCCAACCGGCTGCATCGCCCGAGGCATACAGCTCGTTGACCGTGCCGTCGCTGCGCCACACACCGCCTTCAACACGCTCACTGCGCCATGCCACGGCGGCGCTCAGCATCTTCCAGCGCCCGCGCAGTTCGCCCTCGACCGCACCGGAACTCGCGGGCGTGGGGATCAACTCCGGCGCAAGTTGCACCGCTTGGGCGAGCGGGCCGTTCGATGAGAGCGTGCGGTCGTCCCACCGAGTGCGCAGTTGGCCGCTGTATTCGGTGTCGGCATGGGCGTGCGTCACCGCGCCGGCCGCGAGCAAGGCGCCCAGCAGTTTGAAGGAGGTGTGCATGGGGTGGCTCAGTCCAGGCTCGGGTTGCGGGCCAGGAACATCGGGTTCAGCCAGGCTTCGGGCACCGTGCGTTCCTTGCGCGAGAGGTAGCGCACGCGCGTTTCCTTGTGGTTGCTTAACTGGTCGAGCAACACCATCTCGGCCACGGCCGTGGGGGCACCGGGTTTGTCCATCACGAAGCGCGCGCGCTTGGCGAGCTTGTCGGACTGCACATAAAGATCGGCCTTGATCGGCTCGCGCCGGGCCTTGCCGATCCACAGCTCGATGCGCTGGTAGGTCACGCCCTTGCGCGCTGCCGTGAGGCTCAGGTGCGTGCACGGTGCGTCGCCGCAGCTTTCTTCGCCGACAAGTTGTGCGTTGTAATCCTCGGCCCAGCTCATGGTGGCGATGTCGCCGGTGGAGGCATCGCCCAATAGCTTTTGCATCGGCGTGATGCGCAGCGGGCGCTGGCTGTTGGGCATGAGCAGCCAGAAATCGTCTGCCAGCATCAGCACCTTCTGGCCCTTCTCGGCCGGGCTTTGCATCAACACCAGCGACTGGTGGTTGCCTTGTGCAAACACCGTGTAGCGGCGCTCCTTGTCGGGCGAACCATCGGTGTGGAAGGTGTTGATCTGGGTGTCGACCTGCATGTTGGTGGCGGCCATGCGGTAGCGGTCGGTGGCCTTGAGCAGTTCGTTCATGCCTTGGGCCTGAACGTTCAGGCTGGCCAGCACGAGGCCGGCCGCCAGTGCCATGCGTTGGAGAGTGGGTTTCACGGTTGTGTCCTTTCAAATGGGAGTTCGCCTGCCACCGTTCGGGCTGAGTTCGCCTGTCACCGTTCGCCCTGAGCCTGTCGAAGGGAGGGTGCGCACAGCAGGTCGCCGGCTTCGACAGGCTCAGCCCGAACGGAGGAACGGAGCGGAGGGGAATGGAGCGGGGAGGGGTTCAGGTATGCGCCAGCGCATTCACCACCGGCTGGTGCACCGTCTTGCGCGCGACCAAAGCCGAAGCCAGCATGGCAAGACCGACCATCGCCACGAGCGTGACGCCGTACAGCGACGGGTCGAGGGCGATGTGGAGCGGGTAGCCGGTTGAGCGGCCAGGCGGCGGCGGCATTTGCACCGGGAACAGCAGCAGCAACACGCTGGTGCCCAGCGCAATCAGCGCACCCACCACGGCGCCCGCGCCGCCGAGCACCATGCCTTCGAGCGCCAGCGTGCGCAGCAACTGGCCGGGCAGCGTGCCCATGGCGCGCAAGGTGCCGATCTCGCGGGTGCGTTCGATGATCGCCATGGCCATCGCGTTCGTCACGACGAACACCACGATCACACCGATGATGATGCCCAGCGCGCCGAAGATGCGGTTGTAGAGCGCTTTCACACCTTGATAGAACGCTGCTTGATCCACCCAGGTCTGCACCGTGAGCTGCGGCTCGGCTGCAGCGAAGCGCGCCTGCACCGGCAGCGTGAGATCCATGCGGTTGAGGAATACGCCGAGTGTGCTCACGCGCTGTGTGTTGAGCAGCTTCTGTGCGGTGAGCACGTCGGTGTAGATGAGGCGCTTGTCGACCTCGGGCACGCCGGTCGAGAAGATGCCTTTCACCTGCACGTCCATCGCATTGAGCGCACCGTCGGTGGTGCTGGCCAGCAGCGTGAGGCTGCTGCCAGGCTTCGCGTTGAGGCTCTTGGCCAGCGCCTCACCCAGCATCACTTGCGCGCTGGCGGTGCTGGTGGTGGTATCGGAGCCGCTGAGCACCTCGCCCGCCTTCATCGTGAGAAAGGGGCCCTTGACCGCGAACTCGTCGTCCGGCGACACACCCACCGCCATCATCACCGTCGACTTGTCGCCATTGCTCACCAGGCCGCTGAACTCGACCTTGGGCAACACGGCTCGCACATCGGCATCCGCCAGCAGCCTGGACTTGAGTGTGTCGGCGTTGTCGAGGCCATGCTGCAAGGGCGTGGCTTCGTCCTTGGTGAACTGATAGGGCTTGCCCACGATCAGGTGGCCGGTGTTGCGCGCCGAGGCCTGGGCCAGCGCCTCATACGTGAAGATCGCAAAGCCGCCGGCCAGCAAGATGGAAGCTGTGCCCAGCGCAGCAATCGACACGGTGACGAGCGAGCGCCTGCGGTTGCGCAACGTGTTGAGGAACGCAAATTTCAACCACGGGTTCATGGCAGTGCCTCCATCGGTTCGGTGGCTGTTTCGGAGATCAAACCGTCGAACAAGGAAACGACGCGGTCACAGCGGCGCGTGAGCCGGTGGTCGTGCGTTGCGATCACATAGGCCGCCCCTTGGGCATGGCCCAGTTCGCGCATCAGATCGAGCACCTGATCGGCGGTACGCGAATCGAGGCTGGCGGTGGGCTCGTCGGCAATCACGAGCTTGGGCGCCTTGACCAGCGCACGCGCAATCGCCACCCGCTGGCGCTGGCCGCCCGAGAGCGCATCAGGCCGGTGCTGGGCGTGGTCTTGCAGGCCCACTGATTCGAGCACCTCGGCGACACGGCGGCGGCGCTCGGTACTGGGCACGCCGGTCAGGAACAGCGGGTAGTCCACGTTCTCGGCCACCGTCATCACCGGTACCAGGTTGAAGCCCTGGAACACAAAGCCCAGCACATCGCGGCGCAGATACGCCGCGCGGGTTTCCTTGATGTTGTCGACACGCTCGCCGCGCAGCAAGATCTCGCCCGCATCGGGTGAGTCGATCAAGCCCGCGAGGTTCAGGATGGTGCTCTTGCCGCTGCCCGAAGGCCCGGTGAGCGCGAGCATTTCACCGGGGTAGACCTGCAGGTCGATGCCGCGCAGGGCCTGCACCACGTGGGCGCCGAGCTTGTAGGTCTTGTGCACGCCGCGCAGCTCGATCACCGGGGCCGATCTCACAGAAGAGACAGATGGAGGGTTCTTCATTGCGGCAGGCTCAGCAGTTGGGCGTTGGCGGCTTCGGCCTGCGGCAGGCCACGGGAAATCACGGCACCGAGGTCGCGCCGTGCATCGGCGGTGCGGAATTCTTTCGCCGCCAGTTGGGCTGCGCTCATCAGCACCGCGCCCTGGAAACCCGGCGAGGCCTGGGCCAGCAAGGGACTTGCCTGCACCTCGGCCAGCAGCTTGGCACCACGTGCGCCGCGGTTGAAGAAGCTCGGCATGGCGAGGAAACTGCTGGCCGCGGTGAAGCGGGTTTGCAAGCTCACCGGCGAGCGGTTCAGCACGGCGGTGTCGTGCGTAGGTTGCAGCAGGGCCAAGGCCTTGTCGATCATCGCCAGTCCGTTTTCGGCGTGGCCGATCTTTTTCCACGGCAGATAACTCGACTTGGCCTTGAGCGCGGTGGCCGCGCCGGCGTAAGCCATCAGCATGGGCTGGCCGGGGTCTGCCTTGAGCAGGTCGTGGAACTGATCGGCCGCGCGCTCGACGGCCGCGCTGTCGCCTTTCTGCGCCGCCTGGAAGGTTTGAAAGGCCGATTGGAACTGCGCGTCAGTGGTGGCAGCGAAGGCAGTGCCAAGAGGCAGTGAGAGGCTGAGCGCCAGGGCGGTGAGCAGCACCGTGCGGCGAGGCGAAATGGGGAAGCAAGTAGCCATGAAGAACCTCCTGAAGGGTGTTGGAGTTGAAGTGACAACACCGTCAGGCTAAGGAGGCAGGGCGCGAAACGCCGCTGGGCTGCGACGAAGTGCCGCCGCATGTCGTGAAGTGTTCGCGGGCCGGCGCGAGCGGGCGCTGCGTTCAGTCGCCCTGTGTGACGGCGTACACCGCCTGCACCACCTGCGCCATGCGCCGGTAGTCGAGTCGGTCGTGGGTGTCGCCGGCCTGGTGGTAGCGGGTGTTCCGGTAGAACGAGGTGTCAGTCACCATCAGGGCGGGGAAGCCTTCGGCCCAATAACTCCGGTGGTCGGAGAAGTCGATGCCTTGAATCACGCTGGGCGCATTGATGGAGTGCACCGGCAAGCGTGTGGCGCCAGCCATGCGGGCAAGCGTGTGGCGCCAGCCATGCGGGCTTTCACGCGCCGCATGGCAGAAAAGTCGCCGAGCCGGCCGACCAGCGCGATGAAGTTGCCCTGGTCCGGGTAGAGCAGCGTCATCCCTGGCACCGGGAAACTTTGGCTCCCGGGCTCGTCGTTGAAGTCACCAATCATTTCCAGCGAGAGCATCAGCCGCACATCTCGCCCAGCCACGGCCAATGCGTGTGCATGCCGCGCGCTGCCCATGTTGCCGGTGCGAAAGTGCGGCGGCTCCTCCAGCGTGTAGGCCACCAGCTCCACCGGTTGCGCAGGCGGCTTGGCCCGCAGCAAGCGGCCCAGCTCGATCAGGCCGGCCACGCCGCTCGCGTTGTCATCGGCACCCGGTGTGTGCGTATCAGGGGTGTGGCCGCGCGTGTGCTTGGCGCCTTCGATGGCGTCGCCATGCGAGTCGTAGTGCGCACCGATCACCAGCAGCGGACCGGTGGCCGGGCCGAAGCGGGCCACGATGTTCTTGTAGGTGATCTCGTCAACCTTCACGGCTTGCAACGATACGGTGGCTCCCATGGCAGCGAACTCATCGAAGACATACTGGCCCGCGGCCTCGATGTTCTCGAACTGGTCGTGGCTGCGTGGGTAGAAGTCGACCGACAGGCGTTTGACGTGGGCTTGCAGCCGCACCGGGCTCACTTCGGGCGGGCTCGATGGAAGCGGGCGGGTGAAGGGCTGTGTGACCAGACCCACGGCGGCCGCAGCAAGGCCAGCGATCAACACCAGAACGATTGCGAAGCGTCTGAATGGCATGCCTGAATGCCTAGGGTTTGGCGACGAATGCAAACTTCTCATCTGCCAAAAACCCGCAGGCGCGATAGAACTGGTGTGTGCTTTCCTTGCGCGAGCCCGTCAGCAGCATCACCTTGTAGCAGCCTCGCTGCCAGGCAAGGTGGAGTGCATGGCCCACGATGGCCTTGCCAATGCCTTGGTTGCGCAACGCCTGGTCGGTGACCACGTTTTCGAGCACCGCATACGGTGCAAGCTTGCGGCTCAGGTTGGGAATGACGTTGAGATAGCAGGTGGCCGCCACCACGCCGTCCGCCTCGGCGACGAACAGTTCGAAATGCGGGCTGGCGAGGATGCCGTCGAACACCGCTTTGCTCAGCGTTAGGTCAACGTCGGGGTCATCGGGGTGCAGCTGGCGATACAGCACCAGCAGGGCGGGCAGGTCTTCGGGTCGAGCCAGACGAACCAGCACATTCATGGCACTACTCACTTTGCCCTGCGTTGCCGTTCCTGCTTGCGCCAGTACTGGAACTCGTCTTCGTGATGTTCGATGTCAATCTCGGAGACGCGAGCCTGCAAACGTTCCTGCACCTCGGCCACGGCCTGGTTGTAGACGAGAGGGCCGATCTCTTCGAGAAAGAAGCCCAGCAAGGCGCTGGCGGCGATGTTGCCGATCTTCTCGTCCATGTTTTCCTGGAAGTAGCGCTCGATGGAGGCGACGGCTTCCTTGCGGGCCTCTTTCGGTATCTCGATCGTCATGGTTGCTCTCGCAGTCAATGGTTTCCGGAAGGGGCTCGGGCCAGTGTGGCGGCTCGGCGCTCGCGCGCAAGCGAACGCAGCATGCTTTCGACGAGACGCGGAAGCCAGCGGTACAGCACCCAGCCACGCCACTCCCGCGCCGGCAGAACAATGATGCCTTGCTTGCGCGCCACGCCCTGCAAGATGGCGCGTGCGGCCACGTCAGCTGGCACACATGGGGCGGCGGCTGGCGCTCTGCACGCTCCTTTCACCCAAAGCGGAAGGAGCAAGTGTGCTTTAAGTCCGACTCAGCGTTTGCGCCGCTGTTGCCATGCGATCAGTTCACCGACGAAGCCGCGGCGGAACGCGATCACGCACACGACGAAGATCACACCGATGATCACCGTGACCCACGAGCCCACACGGTCGGCCAGGAAGTTCTGCAGGCCGATGATGGTGAAGGCCCCCACCACCGGGCCGGCGAAGGTGCCCAGGCCGCCCAGCAGCGTCATCAGGATCACCTCGCCCGAGAGCGACCAGTGCACGTCGGTCAGCGTGGCAAAACCGAGCACCATGGTCTTGAGCGAGCCGGCCAAGCCAGCCAGCGCAGTGGAGAGCACAAAGGCCAGCAGCTTGTAGCGGTCAACGTCGTAGCCGAGTGAGATGGCACGCGGTTCGTTCTCGCGGATCGCCTTGAGCACCTGGCCGTACGGCGAGTGCACGATGCGCAGCACGAGCATGAACACCAACACGAAGACCGCCAGCACCAGGTAGTACATGGCCACGTCGTTGGCCAGCGGAATGAGGCCGAAAAGTTTGCCGCGTGGCACACCTTGCAGGCCGTCTTCACCGCCGGTGAATGGCGCTTGCAGGCAGACGAAATAGATCATCTGCGCCATGGCCAAGGTGATCATGGCGAAGTAGATGCCCTGGCGACGAATGGCGATCAGGCCCACCACCAGGCCGAGTGCTCCGGCAATCACCACCCCGGCCAGCAGGCCGAACTCGGGTGACCACCCAGCCGTGCGCACCAGCCAGCCGGTGGCGTAAGCGGCCGAGCCCATGAAGGCGGCGTGGCCGAATGACAAGAGGCCGGTGAAGCCCAGCAGCAGGTTGAAGGCGCAGGCAAAGATGGCAAAGCACAGCGCCTTCATCATGAAGACGGGGTACAGGCCGATGAAGGGCGCGATCGCCAGCAAGGCGAACCCGACCGCCCAGACAAGGCGTGCGTTGCGGGTTTGGGTGGGAGCGTTCATCTCACTTCTCCTTCCCGAAGAGACCGGCAGGGCGAATCATCAGCACGATGGCCATGATCACGAAGACGACGATGCTCGACGCCTCGGGGTAGAACACCTTGGTCAGCCCTTCGATCAAACCGAGCGCGAGCCCGGTCAGGATGGAGCCGAGGATGGACCCCATGCCCCCGATCACCACCACCGCGAACACCACGATGATGAGGTTGCTGCCCATCAGCGGCGTGACCTGGATGATGGGTGCGGCCAGCACGCCGGCAATGGCCGCGAGCGCGGCCCCACCGGCGTAAGTGAACATCACCATCAGCGGCACGTTGATGCCGAAGGCCTGCACCAGCGCCGGGTTCTCGGTGCCAGCGCGCAGCGTGGCGCCCAGGCTCGTCTTCTCGATCAGGATCCAGGTGCCCAGGCACACGGTGAGTGAGGCCAG
>JACMKW010000582.1 GCA_014379885.1 Rhizobacter sp. | reverse complement strand
GCGCAAGCCCAAGGCGCTCTCGGGTGGGCAGCGCCAACGAGTGGCCATCGGCCGCGCCATCGTGCGCAAGCCGCGGGTGTTCCTGTTCGACGAGCCGCTGTCGAACCTCGATGCCTCGCTGCGTGTGCAGATGCGCATCGAGCTCTCCAAGCTGCACAAGGAAATCGGCAACACCATGGTCTACGTCACCCACGACCAGGTGGAGGCCATGACGCTGGGTGACCGCATCGCCGTGTTCAACGGTGGGCGCATCGAGCAGGTGGGCCCGCCGATGCAGCTGTATGCCCAGCCGGCCAACCAGTTCGTGGCGGGCTTTCTCGGCTCGCCGCGCATGAACTTCATTCCGTGCACCGCCGATGCGAGCGATGGCCAAAGCTTGCAGCTGCGGGTGGATTCCGCCGGCACGGTGAGCCTGCGCTGCCGTTGCCCGACGCTGGCCTCCAACGAACTGGTGCTGGGCATCCGCCCCGAGCACCTGGGGCTCACACGCAGCGGAGATGGCCTGGCCGCACGCATCGACCAGCTCGAACACCTGGGCGATTCGCTCATCGTGCACGCCACCTTGCGTGGCACCCACAACACCGTGTCGTTGCGCCTGCCGGCCGATCACCCTGGCCTGAGCGCGGGGCAAGACATCGGCCTCGCGCCGCTCGCCGCCCACGCGCTGCTGTTCAGCAGCAGCGGCCAGGCGCTTGCGCTGCACTGACCCACGCCCAAGGACACCCACCACCACCAAACACCGCGCGTTGCAGCGCTCACCCGTTTTGGCCCGTACTGCGGGCCAGAAGCCGCCACCCAGGCGAACGACCCCCCAACCCACAGGAGACTAGGAGACACCCATGAAAAAGAAGCCTCTGATCATCGCCATGGCGCTAGCCGGCGCCGCCACCACGGCACTGGCCGCTCCCCCCGCCATCGAGTTTTCCGGCTACCTGCGTGCCGGTGTGGGCGTGAACGCCCGCGGCGGCAACCAGGTCTGCTTCGGCCTGGCCGGTGCCGACACCAAGTACCGCCTCGGCAACGAGTGCGACTACGTGATCGAGCCCAACTTCAACGCCAAGCTGGCCGAGTTCGAAGGCTCCGACTGGCACGTGCACGTGATGCCCAGCGTCTACAAGGCCTGGGACTCAGGGCAGGGCGGCACCGCCGGCAACGGCCCCGACACGCTGACCACCCGCTTCGGACAGATCTACGCCTACGGTGACCACATCAAGCAGCTGGCCAACGGCAAGGTCTGGGCCGGCCGCCGTTTCTACAACCGCCTGCAGACCGGCATCAACGACCAGTTCCTGGAGAACAACGACGGCAACGGTGCCGGCCTGGAAGACATGGACCTCGGCGTGGGCAAGTTGAGCATCGCTTTCATGATGGACCCGAACTACGGTGTGGCCGGCACGCCCACCGACCGTGCGGTGACCAACAACCGTTTCTCCCTGCCCATCCGCATGACCGGCATCAAGGACATGCCCAACGGTGAGCTGGCCATCTACGTCACGCCCTCCAAGCAACTGAAGAGCGACAACCAGACCAGCGGCACGCCGGTGGCAACCACCAGCGAACCGAGCGGCCTGGCGGTGGGTGTGTACCAGACCTTGAGCGGTGCCATCCTGGGTGGCAACACCCTCATCGGCTTGAAGCACGACAAGTTCGGCGAGACCAAGAACACCCGCGTGGTGTTTCAGCAAAGCGCGAGCTTCGGCGCGACCGCGGTGGACTTCATCACCGAGTACCGCGTCAACAAACAAGCGGCTGCGGCAGGCAACAAATGGTTCACCGTCGGTGCGCGCGCCGACACCTGGTTGTCGGGCCCGTTCCGCTTCCTGGTGGAAGCCGGGCACGACCAGGTCAAGCCCGAAAGCGGTGCTGACAAGCTCAACATGACCAAGCTGACCGCAGCGGTGGCCGCTTCAGCAGGCAAGGACGCCGGCTCACGCCCGACGGTGCGCCTGTTTGTCACGCATGCGGTGTGGAACGAGGCTGCGCGCCTCAACCTGAGCGGCAACACCAAGGCTGTCTTCGGCGACAAGAAAGCAGGCACGTCGATCGGCGTGCAAGCCGAGACCTGGTGGTGAACGGCCCGGGCTGCGCTGAGGGGTGAGGTTTTGCCGCGGTTGGGGGATCGTGTCACTCCACACCCCCACGCAGCCCAAGCCGGGGTGACGGGCGGTTTGTTGTAGAACCTTCGTGCTGTGCACTTCGGTATTCGCCCTGGGGGCGGCCCGGCGTGCTCATGCGCCCGTTGCCACGGAGTCACCGCCGTCAGCGTCTTGACGATGACGGCGGCGGCTTGATGTCAGAGCGTTGGCCCGGCCCGCAAGGCTGGGCCTTTTTTGATGGCGTGGTCAGCGGCAAGCGCGTGGCGCAACCACCGTCCAGTACACGTCGTACAGCGACTTCTCGCTGCCCGGC
>JACMKW010000063.1 GCA_014379885.1 Rhizobacter sp. | reverse complement strand
TGCCCAGCACCAGCGAGAAGGGGGTGTTCATCAACTGGCCGGGCGCAGGGATCACGCCGATGGCCGCCAGCACGTGGTCGAGCCGGGTGGCGGTGATGAACTCGAAGGCCCAGCCGTGCTCGCTGAGCAAGCCCTTCCAGGCATAGACACGCAGCAGAAACGAGGTCCAGAACGGCAGCATCACCAGCATCAGCAAAGCGGGTTGCACCGTGGCTTTGGCCCGCGCCATGAAGTAAGCGAACGGGTAGCCAATGAACAGGCACAGCAAGGTGGTGACACCGGCGTACTTGATGCTTGAGAGGTAGGTCTTGAAGTAGAGCGCGTCTTCGGTGATGAAGACATAGTTGCCCAAGCGCAAAGACAGCTGGAGCATGCCGTCTTTGAAAGTCAGCAGGTCTTTGAAGCGCACCGTCTCCATCTCTGAGACGCTGATTTTCATCACGATCAGAAATGGCAGCAAAAAGAACGCCAGCAGCCACAGGTAGGGCACGCCAATCACGGCCACGCGCCCTCTCGCCAGCGAGCGCAGGCGCGTGGCGACAGTCATGCGGTGAGCACCACTTGGGCGGTGGGTGACCAGGTAGCCCAGGCGGTGTCGCCCCAGGTCAGCGGCTGTTCGCGGTGGCGCTCGGTGTTGCTCTCGCTCACCTTGAGCACCTGGCCACCGGCCAAGGCCAGGTGGTAGACGGTGAAGGCGCCAAAGTACGACATGTCTTTCACCGTGCCGCGCACCTGGTTGTGCTCGCCACTGGGCTGAGCGGCGTCGAGGCGAATCTTCTCGGGCCGCAGCGCTACCGTGACGGCCATGCCTTCGGTGCCGGTGATTCCGTGGCCCACATAGTGAGTGCAGTCGGCGCAGGTGATCACCACGTGGTCGGGTTGGTCGACGCTGAGCGTGCCTTCCATCAGGTTCACGTTGCCGATGAAGTCGGCCACGAAGCGGGTGGCGGGGGTTTCATAGATGTCGCTCGGTGCACCCACCTGGAGGAAGCGGCCTTCGCTCATCACCGCGATGCGCGAAGCCATGGTCATGGCTTCTTCCTGGTCGTGGGTGACCATCACGCAGGTCACGCCCACGTTTTCGATGATGTTGACGAGCTCGATCTGGGTTTCTTCGCGCAGCTTCTTGTCGAGCGCGCCCAGCGGTTCGTCGAGCAACAGCAGCTGCGGCTTCTTGGCCAGGCTGCGCGCAAGGGCGACACGTTGCTGCTGGCCGCCCGAGAGCTGGTGCGGCTTGCGGCGGGCGTACTTGCCGAGTTGCACCAGCTTGAGCATGGCCTCCACCTGCGCGGCAATCTGCTCGCGAGGCAGGCCATCGCGTTTCAGGCCGAACGCGATGTTCTCCCACACCGTGAGGTGGGGAAATAACGCGTAGCTCTGGAACATCATGTTCAAGGGCCGTTCGCAAGGCAGCAGACCGCCGAGGTCTTGCCCGTTGAGAATGATTTTTCCGGAGGTCGGCGTCTCGAAACCCGCGAGCATGCGCAAGAGCGTTGTCTTGCCGCAGCCCGACGAGCCGAGCAGCGCGAAGATCTCGCCCTTGGCAATGTCGATGCTGACGTTGTTGACGGCCTTGTAGCCGTCAAAGTCTTTCACCACCTCCCGGATCTGGAGAAAGGCAGAGGTTTCCATGCACGTCATCCCGGCGAACGCCGGGATCCACTCGTGCAAGTGCTCCGGCGAGTTTCTGCACGCTCGATGCAGTGGGCCCCGGCGTTCGCCGGGGCGACGAGGGGGTGCCTCACAGCCCCGTCTTGAACGAGGTGTAGGTGCGCGTCATCAAACGCCGCAGGTCGTTGGCAATGGCGTCGGGGGCCGACATCTTCTTCATCTCGCTCTCGGGTGGGAACACCGTGGGGTTGTTCGCCACCTCGGGCTTGATGAACTTCTTCGACTCCTTGTTCGCGTTGGCGTAGAACACCTTGTTGGTGAGCGCCGCGCTCACTTCGGGGCGCAGGACGTAGTTGATGAACTTGTGCGCATTGTTGGGGTGCGCAGCGTCGTTGGGGATGACCATTACGTCGAAGAACAGCAGGCCGCCGGTCTTGGGCAGCAGGGCTTCGATTTTCTGACCGGTCTTGCCGTCGATGGCGCGCTGGCGGGCGATGTTGATGTCGCCTGACCAGCCGAGCGCCACGCAGACGGAGCCGCCGGCCATGTCGTTGATG
>JACMKW010000581.1 GCA_014379885.1 Rhizobacter sp. | reverse complement strand
GATGCACGCGGGCTGTGGGGAACTGCAAGCGCCCGCCGCATGGGTGGGCAGGATGGTGGGCCACAGAAAATATGGGCCGCAAAGACCCATATTTATTGGTTCGTTGGTGGAGAGGAGGAGGATCGAACTCCCGACCTTCGCATTGCGAACGCGACGCTCTCCCAGCTGAGCTACCCCCCCAACAGCGAAACAGTCTAGCAAATGAAACGCGGGTGATATACCCCTGGTGCCGCGTGCTGGCACGGGTTAGAAAGCAGGGCATCATCACCCGACATTGTCATGACCACCTTCGACCCCGCCTGGCTGGACCTTCAATACAACAACCGCGCCCGCATCCCCGAGCACCCGCAGATTCTTGAGCGCTGGGCGCGTGCCTCGGAGCGTGTGCGCGCCGGCATGACCAGCGTGCTGGACGTGCCCTACGGCGAAGGCCCCAACGAAACGCTCGATGTGTTCCCGGCTGCGCAACGCGGCTCGCCGGTGTTTGTGTTCATTCACGGCGGCTGGTGGCGTGCCCTCGACAAGAGCGAGCACTCTTTCGTGGCCGCCAGCCTCGTGGCGGCGGGGGCGATGGTGGTGTTGCCCAACTACGCGCTGTGCCCCGGCACCGAAGACCAACCGGTGAGCATCGAAACGATTGCGCTGCAGATGGTGCGTGCGCTGGCCTGGGTGTATCGCAATGCGGCGCTCTACGGCGGCAGGCCGGGCCGCATCGTGGTGGCGGGGCATTCGGCCGGTGCTCACCTGGCGGCCATGCTGCTGTGCTGTGACTGGCACGACGTGGCGGCCGACCTGCCCGCACGCGTGGTGCATTCGGCTCTGGCCATTTCGGGTGTGTTCGACCTGGAGCCGATCCGCCAGACGCCCTTTCTGCAGGCCGACCTGCGGCTCACGCCCGAGTCGGTGGCCAAGCTCAGCCCGGCTTACTTCCGCAAGCCCAGTGGGCGCCTGGTTGCCGGCGTGGGTGCGCAAGAGAGCGAAGAGTTCCTGCGCCAGAACCAACTCGTCCAGCAGGCCTGGGGCGCGGGCACGGTGCCGGTGTGCGAAACCATTGCGCAGGCCAATCACTTCACGGTGCTGCATGACCTGGCCGACCCGGATGGTCGTTTGCACCACCACGCGCTGGAGTTGCTCGACCTGACTCGCGTTAACCCTGAAACATAGCCGAGCCCTATGGGTTCGCATTGAATCTTTGTATTGGCACGATGGGGTGTGCTGGGGTACGGTTGCCAGCGTTGGCTGGCTCACAGCCATCACACCCACAAGGAGAGCGACATGGGCTTGAAAGGATCGAAGACCGAGCAAAACCTGAAGGACGCCTTTGCGGGCGAATCGCAGGCCAACCGCCGGTACCTGTATTTCGCAAACAAGGCCGACATCGAAGGCCAGAACGACGTGGCGGCGCTGTTTCGCTCCACCGCCGAAGGCGAAACCGGCCACGCGCACGGCCACCTGGAGTTTCTGGAAACCGTGGGTGACCCGGCCACCGGCCTGCCCATCGGCTCCAGCCGCCTGAACCTGAAAGCTGCCGTGGCTGGCGAAACGCACGAGTACACCGACATGTACCCAGGCATGGCCAAGCAAGCGCGCACTGAAGGCTTTGATGAAATCGCCGATTGGTTCGAGACGCTGGCCAAGGCCGAGCGCTCGCATGCCAACCGCTACCAGAAGGCGCTCGACGCGCTGGTCGATTGAGTCTTGAGCTGAGTTGAGTTGAGTTGATGTGCTTCACCCGGCCCCGTGTTTTGCGGGGCCGGGTCGTTTCTGAGCCACTGGAGTTCACATGACGACCAGAGAGGGCAACCTCGAAGCGCCCACGCGCCACCCCATCGACTGGAAGAACCCCGAGTTCTACGACGAAGACAAATGCCTCCACGAGATGGAGCGCATCTTCGACATCTGCCACGGTTGCCGCCGCTGCGTGAGCCTGTGCCAGTCGTTCCCCACGCTGTTCGATCTGGTCGACGAGAGCAAGACGCAAGAAGTGGATGGTGTGGCCAAGGCCGACTACTGGAAAGTGGTGGACCAGTGCTACCTGTGCGACCTCTGCTTCATGACCAAGTGCCCGTATGTGCCGCCGCACCCGTGGAACCTGGATTTCCCGCACACCATGCTGCGCGCCAAGGCCATCAAATTCAAAAAGGGTGAGGTGGGCATGGGCGAGCAGTTGCTGGCCTCGACCGATGTGCATGGCCAGTTCGCCGGCATCCCGATCGTTGTGCAGGTGGCCAACGCACTGAACAAGACCAAGCCGATGCGCAAGGTTCTGGACAAGGCCCTGGGTGTGCACCCCGATGCCTGGTTGCCCGATCTGGCGAGCAGCCGTTTCCGCTGGAGCGCCGAGAAAAGAGGCAGCGCCACCGACGTGAAGAACGGTGAGCGCACGCCCGGCAAGGTGGCGATCTTTTCCACCTGCTATGTGAACTACAACGAGCCCGGTATCGGCCACGACTTGATCAAGGTGTTGGAGCACAACGCCATTCCTTACGAGATTGTCGAAAAGGAAAGCTGCTGCGGCATGCCCAAGCTGGAGCTGGGTGATCTCGACGCGGTGGCCAAGCACAAGGAGGCCAACATTCCGGTGCTGGCGCGCTATGCGAAAGAGGGCTGGGCCATCGTGAGCGCCATACCGAGTTGCACGCTGATGTTCAAGCAGGAGCTGCCGCTGATGTTCCCGGCTGATGCCGATGTGGCGGCGCTGCAAGAGGCGATGTACGACCCGTTTGAGTACCTCGTTGCGCGCAACAAAGACGGCTTGTTCAAAACCGACTTCACCCAGAACCTCGGCAAGGTGAGTTACCACATTCCCTGCCACGGCCGGGTGCAGAAGATCGGCAAGAAGACTGAAGAGATGTTGAAGCTCATCGGCCAATCGGTCACCGTGCAGCTCAACACCGTAGAGCGCTGTTCGGGCCACGCCGGCACCTATGGCGTGAAGACACGCACCCACCCGGTGGCCATGAAGATCGGCAAGCCGGTGTTCAAGGCGATGGCGAAGGATGAGCCCGACTACATCAGCTCAGACTGCCAGCTCGCGGGGCACCACATTGCGCAGGGCATGGCCCAGCAGGGCTCGCCCTCAACGAAACTCGCGCACCCCTTGAGCCTGGTGCGCATTGCTTATGGGCTGCCTTGACGAGCCCCGCCCACCGCCCACCACCACCGCTCAGCCTGAGGTATCGAAGGCCCGCTCCGCGTCGGCACGAGGCTTCGATACCTCAGCCCGAACGGACAGTGAGTTTCGGAGCTTGCAAAGGAAGCACACATGACCACCATCACCCCCGACAGCCTGATGAGCCTGCAGGCCTACGCCAAGATCCGCAAGGAGCACACACGCGCTTTCATCGGCCACCGCAAGCTGCGCAGCGTGAGCCTGGGTGAGCACATCACCTTGCAGTTCGAAGACGAGATGACGATCCGTCGCCAGATCCAGGAGATGCTGCACATCGAAAAGATTTTCGAAGAAGAGGGCATCGAGAACGAGATCGCGGCCTATGCGCCGCTGGTGCCCGATGGCAGCGATTGGAAGGCGACGATGCTGATCGAGTACCCCGACGTGCACGAGCGCAAGCGCGAACTGGCGCGGCTGATCGGCGTGGAAGACCGCATGTTCGTCGAGGTCGAGGGCCACGCGCGCATCTACGCGATCGCCGACGAAGACATGGACCGCGAGAACGACGAGAAGACCTAGGCGGTGCACTTCGTGCGCTTCGAGTTCGGCCAGGCGGCGCGCCAGGCGGTGCGCGCGGGCGCCGCCGTCAAGCTCGGCTGCGATCACACCCACTACCCGGCGCACGGGGTGATCCCGGCCGAGACCTTGGCCAGTCTGGCGGGTGACCTGAAATAGCGGCCACGCAGTCACTCGACATCGACGCCGGCCGTGGGCCGGCGTCGTCGTTTCCGGCGTTTGAGTTGCCTATCTGATCGTTAGGCATTGCCAATGATAAATACATCTTCGATAGCATATAGTCGTGTCCATGGAGGCCACGCAGGCCTCTTCCGTTTCAGTCACTCACTCAAAGGAAGACCCCATGAAGACCGTTGGCGACAAGATCGAAACATTCAGCGTGACCGGCGTGAAACCCGGCTTCAACCACCACGAAGAGAACGGCGTCTCCGCCTTCGAACCCATCACCGAGAAGAGTTTCCCGGGCAAGTGGAAGGTCATCTACTTCTGGCCGAAGGACTTCACCTTCGTCTGCCCGACCGAGATCGTCGGATTCGACAAGCTGGCTGCGCAGTTCGAGGAGCGCGATGCGGTGCTGCTCGG